>CALASV010000306.1 GCA_937888895.1 uncultured Clostridia bacterium
AGTTAATTGTACAAAAATCTGGTTTTCTTGCTTCAGAAAGTACAATAGAGTTAAGTGTTCATTTTCAGAAAAAGGCGAGTGCAGGTTTCTTTGGTGGCGAAGGTTTTATTTTACAGAAGTTATCTGGTTATGGTACAGCTTTTATTGAAATAGATGGTGCTTTATTAGAGTATGAATTGCAAAGAGGAGAACAATTAGTATTAGATACTGGTTATTTAGCTGCGATGGATGCTACTTGTGATATGTCGATTCAACAAGTGCCAGGTATAAAGAATAAGATTTTTGGTGGGGAAGGCTTCTTTAATACAGTAATTACAGGACCAGGAAAAGTTTGGATTCAAACAATGCCAGTCAATAAAGTGGCAGGAGCATTACTTCCATATATGCCAACTGCTAGTAATTAATATAGTAAATATAGGGATGTCGCATTTAGCAAAATCCCTTTTTGTGACGGAATGTGTATCAATCAGAGGTTGAATTATGGTAAGAGGAGATAAAATATATTCTACTTATATTAGAATATTAAAAGAAGAACTTGTACCAGCCATGGGCTGTACAGAGCCAATAGCAATTGCCTATGCAGCAGCAAAAGCAAGAGATGTGCTTGGAACTACACCACAGTGTATGACATTGTATGTCAGTGGTAATATCGTAAAAAATGTAAAAAGTGTAATTGTACCGAATACAAATGGTTTAAAAGGAATTGCAGCTGCGGCAGTAGCAGGTATCGTTGGTGGTAAATCAGAAAAGATTTTGGAAGTTATTTCAGAGGTAACGGAAGAACAAAAAGAAAAAATGCGTACTTTCTTAGAAGAGTGTCTTATTTCGGTTCGTCCATCAGAAAGTGAAGAAGCACTTGATATTCATGTTGTTTTAGTCAATGGAGAGGAAAGTGCGAGTGTTAGAATTAGTGGATATCATACGAATATTGTTTTAATTGAAAAAAATGGTCAAGTTCTTTATAAAGCAGGAATTATAAAGGCAACGAAAGAAGCTTCTTTGGCAGATAAAAATTTGTTAAATATTAGAGAAATTGTAGAATTTGCTAATATGGTAGACATAGAAGATGTAAAAGAAGTATTAGACCGTCAAATTACTTACAATGTGGCGATTGCAGAGGAAGGATTAAAAAATCCTTGGGGAGCAAATGTAGGAAGCGTATTATTACAACGACATGGAAATGATTTGCGAACAAAAGCAAAAGCGTATGCGGCAGCAGGTTCCGATGCGAGAATGAGTGGTTGTGAGTTGCCAGTCATTATCAATTCAGGAAGTGGAAATCAAGGAATGACAGCTTCTCTACCAGTAATTGTTTATGCAAACGGATATGAAAAGACGAAGGAAGAATTGTATCGTGCTTTAGTTGTTTCTAATTTAGTTACAATTCATCAAAAGTCGGGAATTGGAAGATTATCTGCTTATTGTGGTGCAATTAGTGCAGGTTGTGGAGCTGGTTGTGGTATTGCTTATTTACTTGGTGCAGATTATCATGCAATTTCTCAAACATTAGTAAATTCGGTAGCGATTGTATCTGGTATTGTTTGTGATGGTGCAAAACCTTCTTGTGCAGGAAAAATTGCATCTGCTGTAGATGCAGGTATTTTTGGCTATGAAATGTCTCTTTCAGGACAACAATTCTGTGATGGTGATGGTCTAGTATCTGACGGTGTTGAAAAAACATTAGTAAATATTGGAAGATTAGGTAGTGTAGGTATGAAAGAAACAGATAAGGAAATTATAAGAATAATGACAGAATGTTAATAATAAAAAATACTTGTAAGTTTGATTACTAAAGAAGAAATAGAAATTTATCTTGCAAGTATTTTTTATTTTGGACGAATATGTTAGTTTTTATGAAAGTGAGGAAATAGGATGGAAATTAGTAAAGATATTGTATATGTAGGGGTAAATGATAAAAACATTGATTTATTTGAAGGGTTATATGAAGTTCCAAATGGAGTTTCCTATAATTCTTATGTGATTTTAGATGAAAAGATTGCAATTTTGGATACAGTGGATGCGAATTTTACAGAAGAATGGTTAGAAAATATAAGAAATACATTACAAGGTCGTAGTCCAGATTATTTAATTATACAGCATATGGAACCAGACCATTCAGCTAGTATTGAAGATTTTATGAAAAAATATTCAAATACAATCATTGTATCATCTGCAAAAGCATTTTCTATGATGCGAGGATTTTTTCATAAAGAATACGAAACAAGAAGGAAAATAGTAGCAGAAGGTGACTCTTTATTTTTAGGGCAACATGTATTAAATTTTATTGCTGCACCATTGGTACATTGGCCGGAAGTAATTATGACGTATGATTCTTATGCAAAAGTATTATTTTCAGCAGATGCTTTTGGTACATTTGGATCATTAGATACAAAGCAAGAATGGGTAGAAGAAGCAAGAAGGTATTACTTTGGTATTGTTGGAAAATTTGGAGTACCTGTACAAAAATTGTTGAAAAAGGTATCAGAATTAGAAATTGAGATGATTTGCTCTTTACATGGTCCAGTATTAAAAGAAAATTTAAGTTATTATATTAATTTGTATTATACATGGTCATCCTATCAGCCAGAAGATAAAGGCATTGTCATTGCTTATGCATCCGTATATGGGAATACAAAAAAAGCAGTAGCATATTTAGAAGAAAAATTAAAAGAAAAGGGTTATTCTTCTATTGTAATGATAGACCTTTGTAGAGATGATATGTCAAAAGCAATTGCAGAAGCGTTTCGACATGGCATAATAGTATTAGCATCTATTACGTATAATGGAGCTGTATTTCCTCCAATGCGAGAATTTTTAAATAACTTAACAGAGCGTAGTTTTCAAAATAGAACGATAGCACTCATAGAAAATGGAAGTTGGTCTGCAACAGCAGCTAATGTAATGAAAAAAATGTTAAGTGAATGTAAAAATATGCAATGGATAGAACCTGTAATTACAATTTCCTCTACTATGAATAAAAAGAATATGGAAGAATTAAATCAGTTAGCAGAAAAACTTTTTTCTTTATAAGAAAGAAGTTTATTAAAAAAACCTTGTACTTTTCTCATTTGGGAAAAATGCAAGGTTTTTGTTTGTTGTTTATAAAGTATAATTATAGTTTAGTTACAAAGAATGTATTTAAATATAAAAAGTACTGCAAGTACATACATAAGAGGTGTTAATTTCTTACGATTTTCTTTGCCTGTTACAATATTCATAATGACATAGGAGATAACTCCAAGAGCAATACCTTCGGAAATACTATATGCAAATGGCATAGCAATAATGCAAAGGAAAGCAGGAATACTTTCTGCGTAGTTCTCAAAGTTAATTTGTACAACAGAAGCCATCATATAGAAACCAACGATAACTAAAGCAGGTGCTGTTGCAAAGCTTGGAATTGCAAGAAAAACAGGTGCAAATAAAATAGAGATAGCAAATAAAATACCTGCTGTTACTGCTGTAAGACCTGTACGACCACCTTCTGTTACACCAGAAGCACTTTCTACATAAGTAGTTGTTGTAGAAGTACCAAGAATAGCACCTATGGAAGTAGCAATCGCATCTGCAAGAAGTGCACCACGGATTCTTGGAAGACGACCTTTTTCGTCTAACATATTTGCTTTAGAAGCGACACCAATTAATGTACCAAGTGTATCAAACATATCTACAAATAAGAAAGCAAACAAAACTACAATAAAGTCGAACAATTTCATAGAAGAAAAATCAGCATGAAAACATTGTCCGAAAGTTTCTCCTAATGCAGAAAAATTAGGAAGTGAAAGGGAAGGAAATACAGTATAATATCCAGCTTCTACATTTGGTACATATAATCCGACTACTTCTGATAACATACCAAGTACCCAAGTAAGTAAAATACCAATTAAAATGGAACCTTTCACTTTCTTATAAGCAAGAATACCAGTAACAACAATACCAATTAATGCTAAAATAGCAGAAATACCAGCCAGTTTTCCACCATAATAGTCGAGACATTCCACGCACTGGTTAACGGTTTTACCGGTTGCGGCAGAGGCTAAAAGAAGCAGTACATTTTTACCCTGAATCATAGGCTGGATATTATCGCGGAAAATCATCTGTCCGGCACCATTATATTCAGGAGAAACAACATAGATACTTTGGTGGAGATTGATAGACATAACCCCAAGGTCAGTAAGTGCTTCTGCTAGATAGG
>CALASV010000307.1 GCA_937888895.1 uncultured Clostridia bacterium
TGGATGCAACGTATAGTCTTTTTCTGGTACATCTTTTAAGTAACCAATCACATAAACATAATCGTCTATCATGGCAAAATTTATCATGGTACTATACTTCTCAAACAAATATACTTCGGTTACTTCCCAAGTTTTCGTATCAATTGTATATAACGTTGGTCCCCAAGTAGCTAACTCTGATTTCATAGCAACACAATACAATGTTCCTTCTTTCGCAGTTAAAAGGTTAATCCCTGTTCCTATGGTTAACTCTACTTCTTTTACACAAGTTCCATTTAAATCATACACTTGGAACTGATGAATAAAAGAAGAATATGTAGAGGCATCTACTGTTGCACCTTCTTCTAATTCTGTAATACAAGTAGCGGTATAAAGATACCCTTCTTCATCTACCGCAATTACATCTGCTTCCTTTGTACCTTCATACAAAAACGCTTCTGCACTTACTTCGAATGGTTCTGTGGATGTTTTTTTCTCTAGTTCTTCTTCTGCCTGACAACCTCCAAATACCAAGAAAACTCCAAATAAAATATACATAAAAATCCGTTTCATAGGCTTTCTCCTTCATATAATATAGAAATACCACTAGCCAATCATAATACTATGATTGGCTAATAGATACTTTATTTTCATTTTATGACTTTTATCGACCACAAGCAGAATGAGTTTGTGTTGTTGTTGTTTCTGTTTTAGTTTTATTACAACCACCACAACGATAAGTTGTTGTTGTTTCTGTTATTCATCATCACCAACAGAATAACCATGATGCATCGTATAAGTAGAGGTTGAAGGACTACCAACTTGTATCCAATCAAGATGTTCACATGCTCTTGCCTCTCCTGCATTTGCAACTGCTGGTGCTCCAATACTACAACAAACTGCTACCACAGCCATAGCCATAGCTAATTTCTTTTTTAAATTCATAATGATATACCTTATCTTTCTTTTATATTTACTACCATTTGGTTGTGATATGATTATACCATAATCTTCCTATTTTAAAAGAGCAAAACTGGTATAAAATGACATAAAATTATAATATATTAAATTTTATACCAAATTATACTATTTTTTCCCTTTTTCATTTCTTTCTCTCGTATTATAATCACTTCACAAAAATATAAAATGAAAGGACTTTCCTACTATGAAACTACTACAAAAAATCACTTTAACATCTACTTTTGCATTTTTACTTTGTATTACTAGCAAAACTACAACTAATATTCCTAGCATTATAACAGAAAAAGAAGTAGAAACTTTCAAAAACATAGAACAAAATGATACTAACTACATAGAATCTAAAATACATTCTCTATCAGATAATGAAGATGATACAAAAAAAGAAACCCTTTATCCTAACTATTTAAAATATCTTTTAATCTTTTTTTCATCCAATTTTCGCGTTGCTTATTTTTATTATAATTCTCTATTACAATACAATCCTGCATACACGAAATACGCTCAAGGTTTTCCTTCTCAGGAAGACCTTTTCTTTTTTCCTCATTCCACATCAAATCATATACATTTCTTCCTACATATTCAAAATGTCGAATCAATAGAGATTGTTCTATTATCTTTCTATTAATTTCTGAAGATGGTTCAAATTGCCCTATATTTCCCATGTGGCTAGCAATAGCTGACATAATCAATCCATACATACCTATAATGCATGGTATTGTCATTTTTTCTTCCAATGCTTCTAAATACTCTTGCAATATCAAAAAGTATTGTTCTTTTTGTTCTTCCTCTAATTCTTGTGCTATATTGTATAAAATAGTAAGCTCCATATTAGTAAAATATTGTTCTCGATTCTTATTAGTACCCTTCCTATCTTCTATTGATTTTAAAACATAATCTAATGGCATTGTATATCCTAATATAACTATTGCACATTGTATAAATTCCTCTTTTGATATTTCTTCCATTTTATAAGCTAAGTGCAGTTCTTCATATTCTATATATTGTCTATTGATTTCTTCTTCCATAAAAATCATTTCTTTTAATCTCTTTATAATTTCTCTTGCTTTTGCATATTCTCTTTGATTTGTCATAACACGATAGTTTTGTTCTAGTCGGATTGCTTCTTGACTATCCGTTACAATCAAAGAGCGTTGCATTTCTATCGATAAATGAAATTTATGAAACAATTGTTGTGCTACTTCTCTTTGAACATTAAAAATACTTTTTTCTATTCGTCTTATTGTTTTTGTAGAACAAATCTTTTCCTCTTCTAATGTTTTAAAAGGGACTTGAAACATACTTCTTCTTGCTCGTATCACATCATTGATACAATATACTTCTTGTTTTCGATAAAATATCGTATAACGATTTGTTTCTTTTTTAATATGATATTTTTCATATAACTTATCTAATACTTCAAAAAACGCTTTTGCTTCTTCTTGTTCTTTTTTATACGAGTCTATTTGTTCTTGTGAAATATTTTCTTCCTTTTCTAACAAAAGTTCAACAATCTTTTGTTTCATTTGCAATAATTCCCATGCAAAATATATCTTTTTATGATTTCTTAAATGTTCGATTCCTTTTGTGCATATCTGTAGCATTTCTTTTGCTATTGCAACTATTTTTGTATTCTCTTTACCATTTTGTAACTGTTTCCACTGATACTGACAAAAATAAAAAGCTAATTTAGAATAAAATAAAGCTCGACTCTCTAAGTCAAATCGTTCTTGTTCTATATACCAAAATAATTCCATATAGTTCTCATACAAATTGTCCCTATTTTTATATGTAATATATTCTAATACTAAATTTAACTCACATACCGAAAGAATAAGACTTGATATCGTTTTTTTATCTATTTGTGGTATTGTCAATTTTACTGCTTGTTCTAATATAAAATTATGTTCTTTCTTTATAATACCATTTAATTCTAACCATTGTAACAACATAACAAAATAAAATTGTTTGCTTACCTTATTCTTTTCTTTATATCTTTTTTCATACTGTTGTAATAGTTCTTCTACTTTACAAAGTTCCATCACATCCAAACTATAAATCAAAACATTTTGCACTTGCCATTGTTTATAATCTTCTACCTCAAGATAAGTTTCATAGTCATAACTACTTTCCCCTAAACGTTCTAATAATCTATCTCTAATCAACTTATTTGGCAAAAACTTTCCTTGCTCTATTCTACTAATAAGTGCGATATTATAAATACCATCTCCTAACTCCTCTTGTATGATATGTTGCTTTTTTCTTACACTACGAATGAAAGCTCCAAATTGTTGTTTTTTATTTAAGCACAACTTAAATTTATCCCCTTTCTATACTATTTCCAAATATAGCACCATCGAAATATACCAAATTTCCCCTTTATATAACGATACCATATTTTCCCTAAAAATCCAATATAAAAAACCACAATTCATTTAGTATAACGGAATTATCCCTACCAATGTGCGATATTTTATAAAAAAATTTTTTATTACTTTTATATGCTAATTCTTCAAAATTTTTCTATCAAATAAAAAAAGCAAACAACTATGTTTATCCTACATAGCTGTTTGCTTTTCCTTATTTTCCAATTTGTGTATCTAATTCCAAAATATGAGTTTTTAACCAATCTGTTACGAAAGTAAGCATCTTACTAATCATTTCATCTTGATTTTCTACTTCTGAAATATTCTCTAAATCAATATTGTCTAATTCTTCAATAAATGCTTGATGTTGAATTTTCTGTGAAAAAATCTTCTTATAATGAATTGACTCCATATACGCTTCTTCGTCTGCAAAATGTTTCTTTGTATAGTCTCTCAATTCATCTAAAATAACTAAAATATTATCATACTTATCTGGAACAAATTCTGCATGCAATAGTTCATAAATTTGATTTGCGTAGTCGAATAATTGGCTATGTTCCGAATCAATCAATTCAATACCTGTAAAGTATTCTTTTTTCATTTCATACATAAATATACTCTCCTTTTTTTCGATATTTATATTGATTATATCTCTTTTTTCGATACTATACAAGTCATTTCTAACTACAAAAAATCGAAGTCTCCCACTCTAAAAATGAGAGACTTCGATTTACTCCGTAATTTCTTCTACTTTCATATAAAGAATACCTTCTGCATCTTCTTCTATCTCATTTGTCACAATACAAACAACAATGGATGCTACATCTTCTTCCTTTTGTGTCAATCCATACAGTCGTTTTCCATCCGTATACAATGCTTCGATTCCACATTGTTTTCCTTCTTCATTTACTAATTTATAATAAGTTGTAACACCACTCTCTATATCCATATAATATAATTCATTCGTACCTGCTGCCCATACTTCTTTATCCATTACAAGAAAAGATTGTAATATTACCATTTTTTCGTCTAAATTTCCTTTATGTACTTGACTTGCCACTTCTGAAAAATCATATTCTACCGTTTCTTCTGTTTGCAAATTTAAACAAGATAAAACTGCACTTCCTAATTCCACAGAATATAAATTATCCTCTACAACACAATATCTGAATGGATTCATAGATAAATTTCTAACATCTTTCTCTCCTTCAGTTCGACTAATTAAAACCAATTCTGGCATATAACTAAAACGATAATTCCCCCAGCCTTCTTCGGTCATATACTTTTCATCATCAAATGGCAAATGGTAATAATATTTCATTTCGGATGTTTCTTTTTCCTCAATACTATAAGAGAAATAAATTCCATTTTCATCTACCTTTAACTTATGATTTTGTGCATTTTCAATCAATCCTGCTTCATGTACTAATTGAACCATTCCATTCGATGGATTATAACAATAAATATCCCCTTCTCTTATATCATTTAATTCATAAATACCATAACTATCTATCATAAAATAAACAAATCCACCATAAGCAAATACTTCTTTCGCAGGCATAGCAACAACTAAATCTGCTTTTCCATCTTTCAACTGATACAAATAGTAATCCTTTCCTTGATTGACAAAATAACTGATTCCTGTTGCCCCATCAATACAAAATAAAGATTCTCTTGCTCCTAATTCATTCGTTAACATTCGATGAAACTGATTATATCTCGTTTGTTTCGAGACATTCACTTGTTGTAATATTTCCACAAATTTTCCTGTTTTCTCCTGTTCTTCCTTAGAAGAAGTCGAGGAATTTATGATAGATAATGTAGATTCTCCTTCTTTATCCTTAGTTATTCCACAACCAATTAATCCCAAAAGCAAAATACTCATTCCAATACAATTATAACTACGTTTTTTCATAACTTTTTCTCATACTTCCTATAGAAGTCTTTCTTTGTTATTATTTACATACAAATTAATCTATAAATCATCACAAAATAAACAAGCTAAAAAATCTGCCCCATCCCAAAAATTCTAAAATGGGGCAGATAAAAGGGAGAGCAAAGAAAGAAATAAACATAATGTCCCAAATTCGCTTCACTACTTACTCATAACCAAGTATTCCATTTACTTAAGTCCTGTTAATTCTTCTATTCTCATAAATACTTCTTGCTGTCCATCAATCGTATAGTCGCTTGTTTCAATTTTATCTGTTGCAAGACGAACTAATTTGTGTGCTATACCAGAACGACTAGGATTGATTTCTACATAAAGCTCATCTCCTGCTGTATATAATCTTTCAATAGATAACATTCTATTACCATCTTCTTCATTTTTTAAAATATATTCACTTTGTTCTCCTGTTTCTAGATCCATATGATAAATTCGAGATGTACCAGCTAACCATAATTCTTTTTCTTTAATAACAAAGGAATGGAATACAACAAGTCCCGCTGGAAGTACTTCTTCTCCTGTCACTAAATCTTTCTCTTCATATATCAATTCAGAAAAATCATATTCTATTCTCTCGTCCGTTCTTAAATTAAGACCATACAATTTACAATCTCCTAATCCTACAGAATATAACATATCCCCTACAATACAATATTGAAATGCTTTGATAGAAAGTTCTTTTGTATCTTTTGTTTCTTCTGTTCTACTAACTAAAGTCCAAGGTGGCATACAAAACAATTTATAATCTTCCCAACCTATCATAGTCATTTCTAATTCATCTTTCACAGGTTCGGTTGCACCAAACGGTAAATAATAACTATATACTCTATATCTAGAAGAACCACTTGTACTGTTTTCTTCATCTTTTAGCTTATAAGAAAAATAAATTCCATTCTCATTTACTTTCAATTCATGTCCAACACTTTTTTCATCCATTGCACCAGCTGCATATACTAATTCTACAGTATCTTTTTTAGGATTATAACAATAAATATCTCCTAAATGCATATCTACTAATTCTCGATTGTCATAATTTTCTACCATAAAGT
Source organism: uncultured Clostridia bacterium (assembly GCA_937888895.1). GTDB lineage: Bacteria > Bacillota > Clostridia > Lachnospirales > Lachnospiraceae > SIG299. Next base: position 6,321 of record CALASV010000307.1, read on the forward strand.
AAAGTAATCCATCATGCATCCAAAGTTCTTGTGCTGGAATATCTACTACTAACTTTGCTTCATTTCCTTTTAATTCGTAGATATAATAATCACTGGCACGATTGACAAAATAACTCACTTCATTTTCTTCATCAAACCAAAATAATGAAGGGTCAGTATCCCAATCTCTACTTGCTAAATGATTAAATGCATTTTGGTCTACTGATGCAGAATTATCTACTTCTGCTAATATTTGTTTTGTTCCACAACCTGTCATACATAACAATAATAAAGCTATTAATACATAACAAAAATTTTTTCTTTTCATAGTATATCAACCTTTCTTTTTTTAATAACTTTATTATACTGTTCATATTTGAACTCCATAAGTCAAAACTGTAAACAATTTGTAAACAAATTATGTCTAAACTTATATTTTTTACAATTTGTTCATAATTCACTAAATAAGTCGCAAAGCGAATTACGAATATCCGATGGAATACGAAAAAGAGGCTATCGGAAAAGTCAAACGGATATTCGTAATCCGCTTCGCTACTTACTCATAACCGAATAGCTACTATCGTAGCTTGTCAGATGGAGCCTTAAAAACTCCATCTGACACAAATAAGACCCTACCCACCACTTAGTGCTTTACGCACTAGAAGAGTGGGTCTTATTTGATTCGGATAAAACTACGGCATGATAATTTAATCATACCGTAGTTTTTTATAAAAAATTACTTTATCACATTAACCTTAAAAAGAACAAAAGTTGAAAGGAGAGGGATGGAGGATGAAACAGCAAAAAATTTCTATTAAGATGAAGTTGTTGGGTACTATATTGCCTGTTGTTTTAGTGATTGTAATGGGGTTAGTTGCAATATCGTATATTGTTTCAAGAGATATTATTAGGGAATCTGCGAAAAATCTTTTGAATACATCCATTGAAAATCAAGCAAATCAAATTGAGGGATGGTTAAATGAAAATCTTTCTGCGTTTCAAATTGTGAAGCATACGTTAGAGCAGACCAATCCAGATAAAGAACATTTACAGGAAATGTTAAATCAATATTATAATTATAATTCGAATTATCCACAAGGTATTTATATTGCAGATGCAAATGGTGGGGTAATGTTTGCTAATCAGTATGAAGGAACGATTACAAATGCAACAAACACAATATGGTATAGAGATGGTTTAACAAGAGTAAATATGGGGTTTACCGATGCCTATACAAATGAAAATGGGGTAGCAGTAATTAGTGCATCAGGAATTTTGAATGATGGAACAGATACAATCAAAGTAATTAGTGCAGATTTACCATTAGATAGAATTAGTATTATGGTAAATAGTTTTATTGAAATGGAAGATGCAGAGGCATTTTTAGTAAATAGTATGGATGGTGCAATTATAGCACATCGAGATAGTTCTTTAATTTCAAAAAAATTAGGAAATTTACAAGATAGTTTTATGCAACAAGTAGAAGTGCATTTATTAGAAGGCACTTATGATACTGTGGAAATTGATGGGAAAATGACCGCATTTTCGAATTTATTAGGAACAGATTGGACATTGGTATCTTATGTTCCAATTGATACGATTTATGCTGGTGTAGATAAAATTAGAATGATTATGTTTGGAGTTGCTTTATGTTCGTTACCAATTTTAGCGATTTTAATTGAACGAATGGTACATATGGTAATTTCTCCAGTAAAAGAATTAACAAAAGTTATTACTTCTATGACAGATGGTGACTTTACAGTAGAAATTAAGACAAAATATCATGATGAAATTGGTGTAATGAGTCAAAGTGTAGAAAAATTTATAGAAACAATGCGACATATGATTTTTTCCATTCGTGGTGTTTCAGATAAGTTATATGAAGAAGCAAATAATAGCCATGCTACCTCTGGGACAATGTATGAAGCTTCTAAAATCCAAAGTGAATCTATGAAAGAATTAAGTAAAACCGTAGAGCAATTATCTCTTTCTGTTAACGAAATTTCACAAAATGCTACTTCGTTGGCTTTAGTAGTATCTGATGCAAAGGCAAATGGAACGGAAGTTTCTGAAAAAATGGAAGAAACAGTAGAAGTATCACAAAAAGGGAAAAATGAAATACAAAATGTTGGAACTGCAATGCAAGTGATTGTACAATCGGTGAAAAAATTGCAAGAGGCGATTGATAAAGTTGGAAAAGCTTCTATGGAAATTACAAGCATTACCGGAGTAATTGGAGATATTGCAGAAGAAACGAATTTATTGTCTTTGAATGCTTCGATTGAGGCGGCAAGAGCAGGAGAAGCGGGAAGAGGTTTTGCTGTAGTAGCATCGGAAATAGGACAATTAGCTCAACATAGCGCAGATTCTGTACGAAATATTGAAGAATTGATATCAGAAGTAAATACATTAGTAAAAGATGTAGTAGGACAAGCAGAAGATAGCATGAACAGTATTAATCAGAGTAGCAAAATGATTGAGAAAGCAGAAGAAACATTTGATGTTATTTTTGGAAATATAGATATTGTAGGAAATTTAGTACAGCAGATGATGGAAAAAGTAGAGCAAGTAGATGAAGTAGCAACGAATGTAGCAGCAATTTCTGAAGAACAAGCAGCAAGTTCGGAAGAAATTTTAATGACAGCAGAAAATATGGCAGTACAAGCAGAAAAGATTACGCAAAATAGCCAGATAGTAGCCGATGGAGCAAGTCAGTTAACAGCATCTGCACAGCAATTGACAAAAGAAGTCGATAATTTCAAAGTAGAGAAAGGAGAATGTTAAGATGTCTAAAAAAATTAGTAAATTTATCATAGTTAGTATATTGTTATTCTCTTTTCTATGTGGTTGTGGAAGTAGTAGTGCAGTAGGTGGAAAAGATAATGTTAAAATATTATTGTCTTTGAATCAAATGGATACATTTAGGCAAACATTAGTAGATGCTGCATTGATAAAAGCCAAAGAAGAAGGAGCCACATTAGATGTTTTTGATGCTGATGGAATGATTGAAAATCAAGTAGCACATATGAAAAAAGCAGTAGAGGAAGGCTATGATATTATTTTATGTGCTCCTGTATCAACCGATACGGTAGTAGAGTTAAAAGCAAGTGCCAAAGGTTTGCCAATTGTATTTTTTAATAGTTGTCCAAGTGATAAACAACTAAAAGAATATTTTTATGTTTATGCAGGTTCCGATGAAGAAGTAGCAGGAGAATATCAAGCAGAATATATATTAGAAAAATTTAAGACAAAAACTGAAATCAATATTGTTATTATTGGTGGTTCAAAAGGACATTCTGCTACGACAGGAAGAACAAACGGGATAAAAAAAGCATTATCTCAAAGTGGGAAAACAATAAACTATGTATTTGAAGATTATGCCGATTGGGATACAAAGAAGGCGTATGACCTTTTTTCTATATTTTTAAAAACAGGAGTCAAAGCAGATTGTGTCCTTTGTAATAATGATTCTATGGCACTTGGTGTTATTCAATGTATGGAAGAACAGGGTATTAGTCCAAATGATATGCCAGTGTTAGGTGTAGATGCAACCGTAGACGGTTGTAACTCGATTAAAGAAGGAAAAATGGCATTTACTGTTTATCAATCAGGAAGTGGTCAAGGAAATGCAGCAGTGGAAATGGCACTTCGTATTGTAAGAGGCGATGCACCAGAAGAAATGGAAGGTATTACAGAAAATGGAAAGTATGTATGGGTGCCATTTGAAAAAGTAGATAGTAGTAATGTGGGAAATTATGGAAAATAGTAAAAGGGAGTCTTAACAGTACAGTTAAGGCTCTTTTGTTTTTTTGTGTAATATTTATAAAAAATTTTAGTGTTTTTTTCATTTTTATCGTACTATTAATAGCGAATTCGTTAGTATACAAAAAGAGTAAGAGGTAGGAAAGTTGAGTGATGAAAAAATAATTCAGGCAATTAAAGATAGGAATGAACAGGTAATTGCTATGGTGATACGAAAATATTCTAAATTAGTATGGAAAGTTACTTCTTCTATTTTAGTAAATGCATCATCTATACAAGAAGTAGAGGAATGTGTGGCAGATGTGTTTATTTATTTGTGGCTATATCCTGAAAAATATGAATGGGAAAAAGGAAAGTTATCATCTTGGTTATGCATGGTTGCAAGGTCAAAAGCGATTGATAGGTATCGGAGTATTATAAAAAAACAGGAAGTTTCGATAGAAGAACAGTATATGGAATATTCAGATAAAGGGAGTAGAATGGAAGAAATTAATATATATGATATAGCATATCAAACGTATGGAAAAATAATAGAACCTTTAGCAAAAATTATAGCAGAGGAAGAGAAAGAACATTTATTGGTCTTTATAGAAACATTGGAATATCCAGAAAAAGAAATTTTAATACGAAGATATTATTATGAACAGAAGCCAAAAGAGATAGCAATTGCATTAGATATTCCCAAAAAACAAGTGGAAAATTGCCTGTATCAAACAAAACAAAAGTTAAAAAAGAAGATAGAACAATAGAAAGGAAAAAAGTATGGAAAAATTTAATCGAAAACATATGGAACAAATTCAGAAAATATTTAAAGAGAAAACAGGAGTAGAAGTTAAGGAAAGAAAAACAAGTTATGGAATGAAAAGAATGGTATTAGTATTTGGAATGGTTTGCTTTTGTGTATTGTCAGCGTTTTCGTATCGAAAAATTTCTAGTGTGTATGGAGAGGAAGTAGGATTTGATTCTATTTATAGAGGGAATGGCGTGTTTGAAGTTATTGTAACGAATAATTCAGATAAAGAATTAAAGTTGCAGGAACAAGTAAAAGTAATGCAGTGGTCCTCTAGTAAAGAAGTAGAAGGAGAAAGTAGAAAAATTTTAATGGATAATTCAAAAGTAGAAGCACATTCCAAAGGAATAATAACAATTGATTTGTCAGAAGGATATAATATAGAAGAATTAGAAGAACCATTAGAAG
>CALASV010000308.1 GCA_937888895.1 uncultured Clostridia bacterium
CATCATAAAACAAAAAAGTATGATACAATAAAAGAAGAACATCTTTATTCGTTGTGTGAAGTAAAAGAACGATATGTAAGTGAAATTATGTGGCAGTTGACAAAAGCAACAGTATCAAGCGTAACACAGTTAAAATATCCAGAATGTAAGGAATAGAACAATACTGATGAGTCAATTTTAAATTGGATTTTTCTCAATTAATAAGAGGTGGATAATTACTAAAACCATAATTATAATTACATTATGGTTTTAGTAACCAACTTATTTATTGGGAGGAACATTATGAGTTTTGGAACTATTATTAAAAAATTGCGTTTAGAAAAAAATATGACACAAGAACAGTTAGCAGAAGTTTTGTCGATATCTGGACAGGCAGTAAGTCGTTGGGAAACAAATGTGGCGTTACCAGATATTTCTTTGTTGCCAGTACTTGCTCATTTTTTTGATGTAACAACAGATTATTTGTTAGAAGTAGACATTACAAAAAAAGAGAAAGAAATAGAAGATTGGTTAGAAAAGGCAAGAGCATATACAACAAAGGGATATTGGGGAAAAGGAATAGAAATTTTAAGAGAAGCAATAAAAAAATATCCATCTTCTTGTTTGTTAATCAATGAACTTGCTTATGCCTTATATTGTTCGCCACAAGAAATGGAACAAATATTGGAAGGAGAAAATAATCTATTATTAGAGGAAATTGTTTCGCTTGAACAATATGTGTTAGAACATTCCAAAGACAATGCATTAACCTATAGTGCCACTTGGTTATTGTGTCAAGTGTATGTACAATTAGGTCAAATAGATAAGGCAGAAGCACTAGCAAATACAATGCCTTCGATGAATCAATGCAAAGAAGAAATACTTTGTTTATTATATCAAGGGACAAAAAGATTCAAACAAGCACAAGATACTATTTTGTTACATTTAGAACTTTTGCTTTCTAAATTAACTCATAATTCAGCACCGTTAGATGATAATACAAGACCTTATACAACAGAAGAACAGATTTTATTAAACAAAAAAGTAATTGATATTTTAGATATTTTGTTTGAAGATAAGAATTATGGATTTTTTGGGCAAACAATCGCTTGGACATACTTAAATATTGCTTGGTTTTATGCAAAGCTAAAAAATCAAGAAGAAACAATAAAATATTTGGTACTTGCAAAAGAACAAGCAATTGTAAATGATAAAAATCCATATAATCCTAACAATCAGTATAGTTGTTTGGTATTTCGTGGGAAAGAATATGGAGAGATATGGAATAATATTACATTTAATGATTCGATGCATCAAATCGAAGAAATGAATGATATGATATATGATTTTATTAGGGAAAAGGAAGAATTTCAAAAGATTAAGAATGAATTATATCAGTATGCAAACAGAATTACAGGTCAATCGGATATACATATGGATAAAAGATATAATATATCTTAAATAGTGTGAAAAAATGGCTACTTTTAGAGAGAATAAAGGAGTATTTTATGATTTATACATTAACAATGAATCCATCTCTAGATTATATTGTAGATGTGGAACAGTTTAGACTTGGTCTTACGAATCGAACAACAAAAGAGCAAATGTTTCCAGGTGGAAAAGGATTTAATGTTTCTATGGTGTTACAAAATCTTGGTATGGAAAATACAGCATTGGGCTTTGTCGCTGGTTTTACAGGAGAAGAAATTGTACGGAAAATGAAAGAAACAGGAGTACATTGTGAGTTTATTGAAGTAGAGAATGGTATTTCTCGTATCAATGTAAAACTTCGTACGATAGATGGTACAGAAATCAATGGAATGGGACCAGAACTTGAAAGGAAACATTTAGAAATCCTTTATGAGAAATTAGAGAGTTTGAAAGAAAATGATATTTTAGTATTAGCAGGTAGTACACCAAAGACAGTACCAGCGACTTTTTATGCGGATGTGACAAAATGGATGAGTGAACGAGGTGTAAAAGTAGTAGTGGATGCTTCGGGTGTGTTGTTAAAACAAGTACTTCCTTGCCATCCATTTTTAATAAAACCAAACCGTCAAGAATTATCCGAATTTTTTGGTGTGGAACTTTTAATGGAAACTTCAAAAATTGTAGAGTATGCGAAAAAGTTGCAAGAACAAGGAGCAAAAAATGTATTAGTGTCACTTGGTGGTGATGGTGCAATTTTACTTTCTGAAGAAGGAGAAACTTATGTGCAAAACGCACCAAAAGGGGAAGTTGTAAACTCTGTTGGAGCAGGAGATTCGATGGTAGCAGGGTTCTTATATGGATATGAAACATATCATAATTATGAAACAGCATTAAACTATGGATTAGCAACAGGAAGTGCAAGTGCGTTTTCCGAGCAATTTGCAACAAAAGAAGAGGTAGAAAAATATTTAAAGTAGTATATATTTGATAAAATGGTTGTTCTGAAAACTTGATTTAGAACAACCATTTTTCATGAATTATGCCCTAATATCGAATGTATATCGGTTTAAGCCCGATGGAGAATGTTCTTCCAAAAATTGCTCTAGTAACGTTGGTGTATGTTCTTCTTCGAGAGGTTCTCGAATCGTTACTTCGGATTGCAGTGTATAGCCTTTTTGTGCGAGAGCTTTTGTCAGTGTTGGTAATTCTGTTTTTACAAGTTCTCCAGCTTCTTTATCTATCATAAAAAATCTAGTGGAAACGTGTTGGCCTGTTAATGTAATAAAGATATCGGTTGTTCCAAGAGCTTCTAGTTCAAGATGTAACAAGGCACTAAAGGAATCCGTTGGTTTTAAGGCACGTTTTTTTTCGTATACATAAAGTTCTCCATGTGCAGGATGTTCTTTAAATTTCAACGGAAGTTGTATATAAGGAAATACTGTATTTACAGCTTCCATAAAGGAAAGGTTCGAACGCATTTGTTTTGGAGTTTCTATTGCCGATTCTTTTGTATATTCTGAAACTTTCATAGATAATTGTTCTAGTTTTGCTAATGTGTCATTTAATTCTTCATAATATTTTTTTACTTTTTCTGGTTCAGCAATATCTTCTGGTTTTAACAGAAAGGAGTCTAAAAATTCTTTTACCATATCTTCTCTATGAATAACGGAGCGATGTTCTT
>CALASV010000309.1 GCA_937888895.1 uncultured Clostridia bacterium
TCAAATGTTCTATCTTTGATTTTATTATTAAATAAAATTATTGCAATTCCTATATATACTGCTCCTATCCAATATCTTGTTACACTAGTAGGGTAATTCAAACACACTAATAGGATTAAAGATAACATTATTGATATTAAACCATATTTTTTTTCTTTAAATGTATAAAAACTGTAAACTAATGTATATACTGGTGTTGTTCTAATAAAATTTATAACTATCGTATTAATAAAACTTGTTCCTAAATTTATTGAATTAGTATCTCTAGCAAATAAATTGTTTAATCCTATTAATCTTATAGCAATAATAAAAATTGCAATACAAAAAAACATTAAAAAATACAAGAAAAAAGTCTGTAATGAATAAAAATACCCAATTTCGCCTTTTTAAACCATTCTTGCATACAAAATTCCCTCCTTAGATGTTTTTTTAATGATAGGTCATAAAAAATATACTTTTTTATACAAGGACATAATAATACAATTATTTTATTATAATACCCTTGGCTACCACATTACCCATATCCATGAAGAACCACTCGGTTTCTCCAGCTTCTACTACATGCTTCATTTCAATATTCCATACAGCAAAAATATCTTTATCAAGCAATTCAGATACTGTTACTTCTTCTCCTACATCTAAAGTAACTCTGTTAAACCACTTGAGTTCTCTTACTCTAGGTACTACACTACCACTCTTATGATGTAAATAAAGCTGTGGTACTGCTGTTCCCTTTCTATCACCAGTATTCTTAATTGTCATTTCCAAACGAACTTTATCATTTTCAAATGCCAAATTACAATCTTCATAAGAAAATGTAGTATAAGATAACCCTGCACCAAATGGGAATAATACACCATCTGGATGGTCTAAATAGTTCTGTACACGATAAGAGCCTTTACAATTATAATAAACTGGAATATTTCCACTTGTTTCAGGAATCGATACAGGAAGTCTACCTGATGGTTCTGTAATACCAAATAATACTTCACCAACGGCTTGTCCTCCTTGTGGACCTGGATAAAATACTTGTAATAACGCATTACTTTGCTCTGCAACAGATTTCATACCATAAGGTCTTCCTGCAACCACAACTGTTACGACTGGTTTACCTGTCTTTGCAAGTACATCAATTAACTGCTTTTGAATGTCTGGTAACTCTACATCAGCTACATCTCTACCTTCTCCACAGTCCATGGAAACGCCACTTTCTAATAATGCTGCTCCATTTGTATCAAAAGTTACACTTTCAAATCTGGAAGAAGAACCACCAATGACTGCAATTACTACATCATATTCTTTTGCCTGCTTAGCTACTGCTTCTAATTCTTCGCTTGTTCCATGAAATAGTCCACAAGCAGAACTATAAGTTACTTCTGCATTTCCTGCTACCAAACGAATACCATCTAAAACAGTACTTCCTTCTTCTCTCTTTACTGGTGGAGTGTAATCACCAAGCTGACGATATAATTCATCTGCATTTGGTCCAACTACTAATATCTTTTTATATTTTTCAGTAAGTGGAAGAATCTGTTCTTCATTCTTTAATACAATAATAGATTCTCTTGCCATTTGCAATGAAACTTCTGGAATACCATATTCCTTTGCAGATGCTGCATCCGTTTCCATATATGGATGTTCAAATAATCCACGTTCAAATTTTAATTTTAATACACGAAGTACTGCTTCGTCTAGTTCTTCCATTGTAATATAACCTTGTTCTAATGCCTGTCCTAACTTCGTATAAGCACTATCCCAAAGGCTAATATCTACACTTGCGTGCATTGCTAATGCACCTGATTTTACATTGTCATTGGTTACTTTATCTAAAGCATCTAAAGCTACTCCATCTGCCATAACTACTCCCGAGAAACCAAATTCTTCTCTAAGTACTTTACGAAGCAACCATGAATTTGCGTGGCAATAAACACCATCAATTTCATTATAAGCTGCCATAACACCCGTTGTATTCGCTTCACATGCTGCTTTTACTGGTGGTAAATGAATTTCTCTCAGTTCACGTTCCCCAATTCTAGCTGCACTTGCGTTGATTCCTCCTGTTGTTTCACCCTGTGCACATAAATGCTTAGAAATACAACCAACGCCTTCTGACTGCATTCCTGTTACTGCCGCAAATGCCATTTTAGAAGAAAGATAAGGGTCTTCTGAATAACATTCTTCACTACGTCCCCATCTTGGGTCTCTTAATACATCTAGCACTGACATCAATGCTAAATCTACTTTAGAACCAGATAATTGTTTTCCACATGCCGCATAACATTCTTGTAAAAGTTCTGGGTCGAAAGAAGCTCCACAAGCAAGATTTACTGGAAGCAATCCTCCACCTAATGCCTGATGTCCATGAGGACATTCCGTACTAAGTAACATTGGAATTCCAAATCTGGAATGTTCTATTACATAACGCTGTACGGTATTATATGCTTCTTTTGCAAGTTCTGGAGTAATTCCTGTTTCCTCGTCCTTATCTGCCCATGGGTCAGCACGATAAAGTCCATATAAAGTTCCAAGACCACCAAAGCGTTCTACTTCTTTACAAAATTCTTCGGTTAATTCAAAACTATTACCCTTTCTCTCATAAATTCGAAACCCATAAAGTCTTTGATTTAACTGTCCTACTTTTTCCTCAACGGTCATTTTTGACAGCAAATCTTCTGCTCTCTCGGAAGCAGTAAGTGATGCATCTAAATACTTTTCCACGCTAAACACCCTCTTGCTTTCTTTGTCATATTTATACTAAAATGAATACTTCTAACAAATTTATTTTAGTATATTTTAATAAATTTGTCTAGTAGTTTAGTCGAATAGTACTATTTAAATTTATGAAATAAACTTGCAAATATCACTTTACAATGCTATACTAAATTTAAGTGTACAATTTGGCGTATTATCATGAAAACAGGTTGCAAAATAGCCTATATTCATTAGGAAGCAGCGAAACAAATTCCAAATATCCGCTTTACTTGTCACAAATAAAAATATAAAGAACAGGAGAATGAATTATGTCAACTTCCATTCGTATTCCAATTCCAGCCGTTTCTTTTACACCTCCAGTTTATGTATGTCGTCGTGTAAACAAGCCTTTTACATTAGATGGTAACATCAATAAGGACTTTTGGGCAGATGTACCTTTTACTGATGATTTTCTTGATATCGAAGGTTCACACATGCCAACTCCTCGTTTCCGTACTCGTGCAAAAATGCAGTGGGATGAAAAAAATATCTATTTTGCAGCTATTTTAGAGGGTAATGAAATTTGGGCAACTTTAACAGAACGTGATTGCGTTATTTTTAATGATAACGATTTTGAAATCTTTATTGACCCAGATTCCGATACTCAACAATATTTCGAATTTGAAATGAATGCTAAGAATACCGTATGGGACCTTATGTTAACAAAAGCATATCGTGACCTTGGAAAACCAGTAAATGCTTATGATATGCATGGTCTTCAGACTGCTGTTTATATTGATGGCGAACTTAATTCTACCGATGAAAAGAATAAGTTTTGGTCTGTAGAAGTAGTAATTCCATTCGCAGCAGTAAGTGAATGTGCCCAAGAAAATCGTGCACCAAAAGATGGCGAATTCTATCGTGTAAACTTCTCTAGAGTACAATGGTTAATTGACGTAGTAGATAATGTTATCTCTAAACGTAAACAACCAGGTACAGATAGATGTTATCCAGAAGATAACTGGGTATGGGCACCTACTGGTGTTATTAATATTCACTATCCAGAACTTTGGGCATTCCTTTTCTTTGCTGATGGTGATAAAGAAGATTCTACTTATCAGATTCCAGAAGATGAAAAGATTAAATGGGAACTTAGAAAGTTATATTACGCAGAACAAATTTATCTTGACTTAAATGGTAAATTTACAAATTCTATGGAAGAATTAGAAGCTATCTTAAAGGAATATAGCCCATGCGAAGAAAATAAAACAGTTCGTCCATTTGATTATCAAATCGAAACAACTTCTCATACATTTGAAATTAGTTGTTCTAATGCTACAAGTAATGGTAGAATAGTTGTTTTCTCTGACGGAAAAATCAAAAATTACTAATCGAA
>CALASV010000310.1 GCA_937888895.1 uncultured Clostridia bacterium
CAAACCCAGATATATTGTTGTAGATTTTGAGTGTAGAACAAGTTCAGAATATGTAGTACGAGAGGATATTATTGAACAAGCGTATGAAGCAGTATTTGAACATGATACAGGTGATTGGCAAGTGCGAATCTTTGATACACAAAAATATATTGCACAGTAAAAAGGAAATAGTAATATAGATTGTCATAGATTCTTTTGTAATAAATAATAGGTATGAAAAAGGAGACAGCATGGAAAAGTTATATATTATAATTCCTGCTTATAATGAGCAAGAAAATATTGAAGAAGTAGTAAAAGACTGGTATCCAGTTATAGAGAAACGAGGGAAAGATAGTCGGCTTGTCATTATTGATGATGGAAGTAAAGATGCTACTTATGAAACATTATTAGAATTAGCGAAAAATCGTCCACAATTAGAACCTTTACATAAGGAAAATGGTGGACATGGTGCTACTATTTTATATGGATATCGGTATGCATTAAAAAAAGGGGCAGACTATATTTTTCAAACGGATTCGGATGGTCAAACATTACCTTCTGAGTTTGATGCTTTTTGGAACTTGAGAAAAAAATATGATATGGTAATTGGTGATAGAAAAACTCGTCAAGATGGACTTTCTAGAGTATTTGTAACAAAAGTGTTAAAATTAGTTTGTTTCATTTGTTTTCGTGTCAATGTACCAGATGCAAATACACCATTTCGTTTAATGAAAGCAGAAAGCTTAAAGAAAGAAATGAAGTTAATTCCAAAAGATTATAATTTATCTAATGTCATTATATCCGTATTATTTTTAAAGAAAGGATACCGTGTAAAATATGTACCAATTACATTTCGTCCAAGACAAGGTGGTGTAAATTCCATCAATATGAAGAAAATTATAAAAATTGGGAAACAAGCAGTAAAAGATTTTGTTGTTATCAATAAAGTTATAAAGTAAGGTTTTAAAGGAGAACTAAAGTACAATGGAGTTTAATGAAAGAAAAAGTGTAATACCTATTGTTTCAAGTGTAGTATTAGTTTTAGCTTATTTAGGTGTTATTATTTTTGGAAAATCGTTATTAGGAGAAGAATTTTCTCAAGTCATGTTGTGGTGGGGAGCATTGCTTTTTTTAGGAGTATCTTGTTTTCCATTAACAAGTGTTTTGTTTTCAGGATATCATGATGGTGGGTTTTTATTTTCAAAAGCAATCGGACTTGCCTTGTCTGGTTGGTTATTGTGGGTTTGCTCGTCCTTGCATATTTTAAAGTTTACAAGAACAAATTGTTTTATTATTGTTATTTTGCTGTGCTTGTTGAATATAGCAGGTTATGTAATCGTACAAAAGAAAGCGAGTGCAAAACAATGGCTAGGTAAAGTAAAAGCAAAAAGTCCAGTAGATAATTCCAAGAAAGTAGTTCTTGCGTTGATTTTCGAATTATTCTTTTTAGTATTATTTATTTTAGCTTGTTATGTCAAATGTTATAAGCCAGAAGCTTATGGTACAGAAAAGTTTATGGATTATGGTTTTATGACAAGTATGATGCGAACCGAATATATGCCACCAGAAGATTTTTGGTATTCGGGAACAAATCTGAACTATTATTATATGGGTCAATACATGGCAACTTTCTTAACAAAGTTGTCTGGTGTGACAGTAAATGCTGGATATAATTTAGCACTTGCGATGTTGTTTGCCTTTTGTTTTATATTAGTGTATTCGATTATTTTTGAAGTCATGATGACAACGATTGAACTTCATAATGAAAAGAAAAAACAAAAAGCAATGCAGATGAAAAATGATAATTATTCTTTGTTAGAAGGCACATTAGCAAGTTTACTTGCTCATGTGGCAGGTGCTTTGGCAGGAATTGCAGTCACTTTAGCAGGAAATGCACATTATATTGTATTTGCAAGAGTAATTCCAGCAGTTCAAAATATGCTTGGTTTAGAAGTAACATCTTATTGGTTTCCAGATGCCACTCGTTATATTGGATATAATCCAGATACCGAAGATAAAACGATTCATGAATTTCCATCGTATTCTTTTGTATTAGGCGATTTACATGCTCATGTAACGAATATTATGTTTGTACTTACTGTGCTTGGAATTTTGTATGCTTGGTTATTGTATCGTAAAAATAAGATGGAAGCAGTACAAGAAGGAATGGAATTAGAGGAATATTCTAGAAAATTAGAGATTTTCCATCCATCTATTTTAATGATTGGCTTTTTTATTGGTTTATTTCAAATGACAAATTATTGGGATTTTCCAATTTACTATGTGGTAGCAGGTGCAATTATTTTATTTAGTAATGCAATTCTTCATAAGTTTAAAAAAGAAGCCATTATATTAACAGCTTTTCATGGTGTATTAGTACTTGGCATTGCTTTTGTAGTTTCTTTATTGTTTAATTTACGATTTGACTCTATGGCAAAAGGAATTGCACTTTGTATGGACCATACCCCATTATATCAATTTGCAATTCTTTGGGGACTTCCAATTACAGTATTGATAGGCTATATCGTTTCTTTGATTTTTGAAAAGAAAGAAGTAACATATCAGCATAAAAAAGGCTCACAGCCATTGTTATATCAATTTATCAACCGTCTTACTTTGCCAGAATTATTTATTTTGACGATTGGACTTTGTGCGTTTGGTTTAGTTATATTACCAGAAATTATTTATGTTGTTGATATTTATAGTGGACATAAACGTGCTAATACAATGTTTAAGTTTACTTACCAAGGATTTATTATGTTTGGTATGATGATGGGTTATATTGTTACAAAATTTATACTCCTTTGTAAAAATATGAAACAACTCATTTTTGGTATTTTAACAGGATGTTTCTTGCTTGGAACCGTAGGATATTTTGGAATTTCTATGGATTCTTGGTTTGGTGATGTTACTGAGATAGAACGATTCCAAGGATTAGATGCAGGAGCATTTGTAGAAAATGAAAACATATATGATGCCGAAGCAATTGTATGGATTAACGAAAATATTGAAGGAAGACCTGTTATGTTAGAAGCAAATGGAGATAGTTATACTTATGATAATCGTGTTTCTGTATTGACGGGATTACCAACTTTATTAGGATGGTTTACACACGAATGGCTTTGGAAGGATAGCTATGATTTAGCAAACGAAAGAGCAGAACTTGTAAAACAGATTTATACATCTACGGATATCGAAGTTGTAAGGAGTTTGGTAGAAGAATATAAAGTGGAGTATATTTATGTCGGCGACCAAGAACGAATCAAATTTGCAGAAACAGGAGTGAATGATGCAGGATTGCAATCACTTGGGGAAATAGTATTTGCAAATGAGTGTGTATATATTATTGAAGTAAATGTATATTAAAATGCTTGTGTTTTGCTAGTAAATGTGTTAATATATAAGAAAAAAGGAGTTGATTTATATGGCACAGATTAGTTTACGAGTTGATGATGAAGTAAAGCATAGTGCAGAAAGAATCCTTGATGATATTGGTTTGAGTATGTCTACAGCAATTAATATTTTTTTAAAAACAGTAGCAAGAGAAAGACGTATTCCATTTGAGTTATCTGCTGCCCCTTTTTATAGTAAGGAAAATATGGAACTATTGGAAAAACGTATTGCAGATGTTCGTTCTGGAAAAAGTACTTTAAAAGAACATGAGTTAATTGAGGTAGAGTAATGAGGAAATTGTGGCAGGACGAAGCATGGGAAGAATATTTATATTGGCAAACACAAGATAAAAAAACATTAAAGAAAATAAATAGACTTTTATCAAACATTGATAGAAATTATAAAGATAAATAAGTTTTTAGCATTATAAATATCTATGAAATAACTTTTAAGGAAGAAAAAAGTTGTTTCATAGATATTTTTTGTTTTGCGATAAATAAGGAAATAAAAAAATGTTACATTTTACTATAAAATGTAACATTTTTTTCGTCAGCCCTTATTATAA
>CALASV010000311.1 GCA_937888895.1 uncultured Clostridia bacterium
CTGTATCTTTCCAATGTCCAAATTTCACAATCTCATTAATATACTCATCTGCAATATTTACACCACCCGTATATCCCACTTTACCATCAATTACCATTATCTTTCTATGACTACGATTATTAAATTCACTATCTGCATTTCCTCTTAATCTAGAAAATGGTCTTGCTTCGATACCATAGCTTTTTAATGTTTTGTAATAATCTCCTGGCAACGTCATCATACAGCCGATATCATCATATAGTACTCTCACTTCTACACCAGTAGCAGCTTTTTTCTTTAAAATTTCTAATATAGAATTCCAAAACTTTCCTTCTTCAATAATGAAATATTCCATATAAATAAACTGTTCTGCTGTTTCCAAATCCGTCAGCATACGCTCATACATTGCTTCCCCAAGTGGAAAATATTCTTGTTTTGTATTTGTAAATAAATGTGTCTCAGCAATACTACAAAGCATTTTAGCTTGTGCAGCAGCAGTAGCATTTTCTTCACGCAATTTAGAAAACAATTTGCTATCATCCTGCCTATATGTATAACTTTTCAGTTTGTTTAGTCGTTTTATAAACTTTGGTTGTAACTGCCTAGAATAGAACATAAAATAAAGCATAAATCCAGCAATAGGAACAATCAATACGAAAAGTAACCATGGTACTTTGTAGTCAGGGTTATCATCTGATGCAATAATACGAATGACACAAAAAATTTCCGTTGCCCACGTTGCCAAATAAAAATACGGAACATAATAACATAAAGTAAACACAATACCAAGAACAGCAAGTACTTCAAACAATGTAATAAATACTGCAATAATATACCTTACTGGAATATAATCAATCTCTCGTTCTACCGTTTTTTGATTGATATCATAAGTTATTGTTTTCTTCATATATACCTCTCAAAACTGACAATAGCGAGACACCTTTTAGTATCTCGCTGTTATCGAATTTTCATTTATTTACTATTCATAATTTTTTCACTAAGTTCCATAATTTGGTCAGCATACTTCTTTCTGCGAGAAGCAAGAAGCTTCTTGTAAAGTGGATAATTGATAATTGCCATTAACATACCCACAATACCGATGATAATACCAGGAGCCATGTTATCTGCTACACCAATACTAGAACCAATATCTGTCATCACAAGGCTCATACCACTACCCATAATAATAGCACCTATACTACCAAAAATATAAGCAAATACATTGGCAGGACGCGTTACTTTTGCATCCAATTCTTTCAGAGCATCTAACTGAGTATGTTCCTTTTCTGTATACTGTGTACGGATTTTTTGTACAAGAAATTCTTGGTCATTTTTATTCATAGTAATTCCTTCTTTCTTTATTATGATAGGCATATCATACAATGCCAATGTTTTTGAAAGTTTTATAAAATGTTTCTATTTTGTTATAAATTATTTTTCGTTGGAAAGTTCTTCGATAAGTTCCAATATCTTTGGTGTATACTTCGCCTTAGTCTTACTAAAAATAGAACGATATACAGGATAAGCAGCCAACATACCTACCATTCCTACAATGCCAAATAATACACCAAGTGCTATCGTCCAAGCACCATTTCCGATTACTTGCATTGTAAGGCACATTCCCAAACCGAACACTAACAAACCACCGACTCCTACACAAAGCGATTCTAACACTCCAGAATTTTGAACATAGCCATCCAATCTCTTGAGTTCATCCAATTTACTTTCACTTTGTGGCAAATACTTCTTTCGAATTTCCTGTACCTCTTGATTTTCTTTGGCTGAATATTTATAACTGAATGTATTTTCCTGATTCATTCTCGTCCTCCAGACGCTACTTATTCTTCACCTGTAAGTCTTTTCTTAGCTTCTTCTACTGTTTCACCCTCTTTGGCAAAGAGTTTTTCCACGCACTTGTCTGTTACTTTGTTAAAACCATCAACAGCACTCTTTTCGATTTTCTTATATCCTTCTACAACACCTTCCTCAATTTTTTTGTAACCTTCAACAACAACCTCTGCAATTTTTTCATTTGCTTCTACTAATTTAGACATTGTAATTAACCCCTTTTCTTTTTTATTTTGTAATTTTATTATATCTCTCATTTATTTGTGAATTTTTAAAGAAATGTTTCTGTTTTGTTAATTTCCAAATTTATTTTAAAAATTTTAGATAAGTCCTTTTTCTTTCAACCATTCTACTTCATCATGAATCGTTTCTGCATAAGAACGAGTCACATATCCTAATTCTTTTTTCGCCTTAGAATAATCAAATTCATTGTTTCTAGCCAAGTTATACACAGAGAAAGTTGTCATCATTGGCTTTTCACCTTTCTTTTTTGCTTTCTTTTCTAAGGTGTTTGCAATCTTATCTGCTAAATCTAATGGTAAATAAAACTTGATTTTCTGACAATCACATTCTTTGTGAAGCATTTCACATAATTGTTTTAATGTCACTGTTTCATTTGCAAGAATATATGCTTCCCCAATACGTCCTTTATCTACAGCAGCAATACACCCAGCAGCTAAATCACGCACATCACAAAGATTAAAAGAACCTTGCATTCCAATTGGCATTTCTCCCTTAATAATTTTAATCAAGGTACTTGTTGTTTCGCCAACCGCATAATCATTTGGTCCTAAAATTCCACTTGGATGAACAATACAAGCTTTTAAGCCCATAACCTTAACAGAATCCATAACCATTTGGGACGCTTTTGCTTTTGACTGACTATACGCACCTACTACCTTTGTTGGGTCATTTGGCTCGAATTTATCTACTTCTTTAATTTTTGTTCCCATTGGAAGTTCCGGAATAGCCCCTGTACTACTAACATATACCATTTTTTCACACTCTTTGTGTACCAAACATCTTGTAATAACATTTCTTGTTCCTGTTACATTAACTGCCATCAATTTTTCACTATAAGCAGGGTCTACCGTTACCATACTTGCACAATGAATAATCACA
>CALASV010000312.1 GCA_937888895.1 uncultured Clostridia bacterium
GCTTGTTCTTACCTCTTAAAACCTTAGCAACTTCAGATGCAAGACGTCCTAATGTCTGACCTTCTGCATCAATTACATACCATTTTCTTTCAATGGTTGCTGGACTTGCCATAAAAGTCTTCATCGCTCTTCCTCCTCAAAATCCTTGTCTATATGATTCCTATCGATTGATATTCCTCATAATTTATCTCTCTTATTCCAATTCACAAAAATACACTAAACTTCTTTATTTCTATCATTTAGTGCCAACGTGCTACATTATATCGGAGGAATCTTTAATTGTCAACTCAATTTTATTATTTTTTTTGCACTTTTTTAAAATTTTCTAAATTTATATCTTATTTTCTCATTTATAAAATGACTTTTTACTATTTCCAGCATTGTTTTATTTTTGCCATCCAATCCTCTCCCTCTTTCGTTCTTAAAGCTTTGGAAGGTAAAAATGTTTGACCTGCTGTTTGATAACCAGAAAGTACCCCTTGTTCATATAAATAAGCAATTGCCTTTTTTTCTGAGCTAGAACAATTCTCTAAATCTGTGATATAAGATATTCCACCAACTGTAGAACTTCCCTTTTCCTCCATTATTTGTGCCGTCAACCATAAAGCTAATGCTGCTTCAGAACGAGAAATTGGTGTATTAATTTGTATTTTTTTTACATCTACTCCACAAATTAATGCCTTTACTACAAACTTTGCAAAAAGTGCTGTTTCACTCAATCCTTTCTGCTTTACTTCTGGCTCCACGGTATCAATTAAATCTAATGCAAACTCAAAATAAGTAACATAATCATCCGAACGATTCACAATAGGAGTCTGACCAAAAATTTCTGTTGGATAAGTAAAAACTTGTTCTGATTCTGTTTTTGTATCTATTATCTTATTCTGTTCTCCTACTTTTTCTACTACTTTTGTATCTTCTTTTATCTCTTTTTCTTCTTTTTCTATTTCTTTTTGATTTTCTCTCGTTCGTTCTGCTACCATTTCATTTTCTCTCATTTTACTTTCTTGTATTTCTTTTTTCTCTATTTCTTCTTGTTGATTGGCTATCTTCTCTTTTATTCCCTTTGCTAATATCCCAGTTACATTTAATTCTTTTTCTTCTATTTCCTCTTGTTTAATTTCTTCTACTATACTTTGACTAACTTCGTTTTCTTCTTTTTTTACTTCTTCTTGCTTTTTGTCTATTTCTTTTTCCTTATCTTCTAAAACTTTTTCTATCTGTAAATTTTTCGTTTCTATTGGTGTTACAAGTAGGTTTTGTCCCATTGTTTCTTTTTCCTCTATTGCTTTTACTTCTTCTAAAGGTTTCGGTGTTAATGTCGGATTTGTTGTAATTGTTGTTTTTATTTCTTTTATCTCATTTAATTCATTTTCTATAAAAGAATCATTTGTAATACTTTCTAATACCATATTGTTTTCTTGTATCTTTTGTGTAGGCATAATTGTTACATCCAAATTTGTACCATCAGACGAAAAAAACACGCTGTCTTTTTCTTTATCCAGCGTGTTATCTTTCGTTCTACTTATTATATTGTAAATAGTTCCTCCACCTGTTCCAGTCATTTGAACAAATCCATATCCTACGATACAACCAAGTAAAATACAAACAGTAAGTAATACTTTCCCAAAAAAGCCCTTTTTCATTTTAACCTCTATTCTGAAAAAGGGAATCTCTTCCCCTTTTCCTCTATAATAAGAGGCTACTTTAACGTTGGATATTCAATGCCAATGAGCATCAATCCTTGTGCTGGTGCAGTTGGTCCTGCAACTTCCCTATTTTTCGCCTCTAACATAGAGGATACACAATTTTCAGGTATTTCATGCATACCAATTTTAATTAATGTTCCTGCAATAATTCGAACCATATTGTAAAGAAATCCATTACCACGAATCCGAATCGTAATCAAATGGTCTTTTTTCTCAATATCTAAGGAATAAATCGTTCTTACATGGTCTTGTACTTGTGTTTTTGTAGAACAAAAACTTGTAAAACAATGTGTCCCAAGAAAATCTTTTGATGCTTTTCTCATTGCTTCTACATCTAACTCTCTATAAACAAAATGTGTATATTTTCGATTAAACGGCTGAATAAAATCGGCATTCCAAATATTATACTCATACGTTTTATAACTATCACAATGTCTAGGATGAAAGTCTAAAGGCACTTCCCTCGATGACTGTACAACAATATCTTCTGGCAAACTACGATTTAAGGCATAGCAAATTTTTTCTGGTGGAATTTTTGTTTCGGTATCAAATACCGCTACATTCCCCATCGCATGTACTCCAGAATCTGTACGACTTGCACCAATTACCTCAATTTCTTCGGAAAGAAGCCTTGACAATTCTTTGTTAATTACTTCCTCCACCGTAATTTGATTTGGTTGAAACTGCCATCCACAATATTTTGTCCCTTCATAAGCAACTACAATCATAATTCGTTTCATCACAAAAATACTCCACTTAACTTTGTCAATCCAACTAATACACCTAAATATGCTACTAAACACAAATATGCGATTCTATCTCGTTTTGTATATTTTAAAGGCTTCATTCTTGTTCTACCTTCTCCACCACGATAACATCTTGCTTCCATTGCCATCGCAAGGTCATTTGCTCGTCTAAACGCAGATACAAACAATGGCACTAATACAGGTACCAATGCTTTTGCTCTATCTAGCAATTTTCCTTCTTCAAAATCTGCACCTCTTGCTTGTTGTGCCTTCATAATTTTATCCGTTTCTTCCAATAAAATAGGAATAAAACGAAGAGCAATTGACATCATCATTGAAATTTCATGCACAGGTACATGTAATTTTTTCAATGGTGCTAAACCCGTTTCTAAACCATCTGTCAACTGATTTGGCGTTGTTGTTAATGTCATCAAAGACGAACCAATAATTAAAAATACTAAACGCAATGCCATAAATACAGCAAGTTCAATTCCTTCTATTGTAATTTTTAAAAACTTCCACTGCCACAATATTTGTCCTTCTGTTAAAAACAAATTAAATGTTACTGTAAATAACATCAATACCATAATTGTCTTTAATCCACGAACAATAAAAGAAAATGGCACTTTGGAAATTTTAATTACCGTTGCTAAAAACAATCCTGCTACTACATACCCAATAAAATTATTGAACAAAAATAAAGAAATTAAAAATACCAATGTTCCTACTAATTTTACTCTTGGGTCTAATCGATGCAATACAGAATCTGTTGGATAATATTGTCCTATTGTAATATCTCGTATCATCTATTTCTCCATCCTACTTCTTTTTCCACAAACGAAGTAATTCCATTTTTGCTTCTTCTACTGTTGTTGCATCAGAAGCTACAGAAATACCATTTTGCTTTAAATGATGCATTAAATATGTTGCTTGTGGTGCAGCGAGCCCCATACGTTCCAATTCTTTGTAATGAGTAAATACTTCCTTTGGTGTACCATCAAATTGCACACTACCATGGTCCATTACAATCAGACGGTCTACATACTTTGCTACATCTTCCATACTATGTGAAACTAAAATTACTGTAATTTTTCGTTCTTTTTGAATTTTTGCAATTTGGTCTAAAATTTCATCTCGTCCCATTGGGTCAAGACCAGCTGTTGGTTCATCTAAAATCAACACTTCTGGCTTCATTGCTAAAACCCCTGCAATTGCTACACGACGCTTTTGTCCACCCGATAATTCAAATGGAGAAGCATCATAAAGCTCATCCGATAAACCTACTAATTTAATTGCCTCAAATGTTCTTAAATTTACCTCTAATTGAGGTAATTTCATATTTTTAGGACCAAACTCTACATCCTTCACTACTGTTGTTTCAAATAATTGATGTTCTGGATATTGAAATACTAATCCTACTTTTGTACGCAATTCTTTTTTACTAAAATCTTCATCATAAATATCTCTACCATTATAATAAATCGTACCACTTGTTGCCTTAATTAAGCCATTCAAATGCTGAATCAAGGTAGACTTTCCAGAACCAGTATGCCCAATCAATCCAATAAACTGTCCGTCTGGAATTGTTAAATTGATGTCTTTTAATGCATGTTTTTCATAAGCAGTTCCAGCACTATAAATATGATTTACATGGTCAACTACAATCGCCATATTCTTTCCTCACTTAATATTCTATCTATGCCCAGCAAATATTCGCAATCTTGCGACTTATGCACAACTATCTACTATTTTCTCAATTTTTTAAACAATATTTGAAAAATTATTTATTCATAACTACTTTTATTGCTTGTGTAAATTCCTCTATCGTAAGAATCCCATCTGGTAATGGCATACCTGCTTTTTTTAATTCCCATGCCAATTCTGTTACCTGTGGTACATCTAAACGATGTTTTTTTAACTCCTCTATGTTAGAAAATACTTCTCTTGGTGTTCCTTGCATCACAATTTTTCCATCGTCCATTACAATTACTTTGTCTGCATGAATTACTTCATCCATATAATGTGTAATTAAAAGTACTGTTACATTTTCCTTTCGATTTAATTCATGTAACGTACGAATCACTTCTTTTCTGCCACTTGGGTCTAACATAGCTGTCGGCTCATCTAATACAATACACTTTGGCTTCATCGCCATAATACCAGCAATCGCCACTCTTTGCTTTTGTCCACCCGATAACTTATTTGGAGAATGATGTCGATACTCTAGCATACCAACTGCTTTCAAACTTTCCTCTACTCGTTTCCAAATATCTTCGGATGGCACTCCCAAATTTTCTGGTCCAAAAGCTACATCTTCTTCGACAACAGAAGCAATAATCTGGTTATCAGGATTTTGAAATACCATACCAGCAGACTGTCTAATATCCCAAACATTCTCTGGCTCTGCTACACTCCTTCCAGCAACATAAAGCATTCCTTCCGTTGGCTCTAAAATCGCATTGATTTGCTTTGCAATTGTAGATTTTCCAGAACCATTATGCCCTAAAATCGCTACAAAATCTCCTCGCTCAATTTCCATATCCACGCCATCCACAGCACGAATAATCCCCTCTACATTACCTTCTTCATCTCTACGAATATATTCAAATGCTAATTTTTCTGCTTTAATCATTTTCATACGCAAAAAATCCTCTTTTCATATTCTTGTTACAAAAATCCGTGCTTAATCATAGCATACTTTCTATTATTTCACAAGAGAAAATAAAAAAAACTCGGTAAGCAAAAACTTACCGAGTCATTTTATATAAATTTTATTTTATACTAATTCAATTAAAACTTCCATAGCTGCATCGCCCTTACGCTGACCAATCTTAACGATTCTTGTGTAACCACCGTTACGTCCAACATACTTCGGAGCGATCTCTGTGAATAACTTATCAACAAGGTCAACTTCCTTTGTGTT
>CALASV010000313.1 GCA_937888895.1 uncultured Clostridia bacterium
AATATATTCAAATATACGGCTATTAAAACATCACCTTTTAATAGCCGAAGTAATAGCAGTACAGTATAAAACTTTTTCAGCAATTTTGTCATTTCATCAATTATATAATTATTATAGCATACGAAAACACCTTTGCAAATAGATTTAAATTTATATTTTTTAGGCTTGTTTAGTTTTGTTACTACATTATCTTTTGTAAAACCTTGTTTTCCAACCTGAAAAAATACTTTTTAACAACAATAAGAATACCGAGCAGAATTTTTTAAAATCTCCCCCGTATTTTTATTGTGCAACTTTTATACACATACTTTATAAACAAAATCAACAAAAGATTTCGCTTTTATATTTCTTGTATCTCGTCTATCGAAACATATCGGCTCCACATATTTTGCAATATCTTTCATTAGTTTTTCACTATCTGCATTTTGTGTGCGAAAGAATTGACGACGTAAAAAGTTGACATTTTCATATTGACCTTGTATTCGTGTATATTCTCTTACTTCTGCTTAATCGCAATTTCATTCACAATACGGTTACAGAGATTCATGATAAGCATAACCTGCCAACAAAGTTTATAAAATTTTTATAAATCTCCGTTTTGAAAAATTTCTTAACTAAACGACAATATTATTCTTGAAAGTGTTTTACGCCACTTAATGTTTTACGCACTTGAAGTAGGGGACTTATTTGATTCGGTTAAAATTTCAATTAATTTCCTTATTCTTTGTATTTATCGATTTGGATGTATATTCTTTGTGCCTTTTGAGAAATCTTTCATTTTTTCTCGTAACATTTTATCTATCATTCGTTTTTCTACAAAATGATCAACAACAAAAGTTTTTGTTTTATGAGAATGGTATTGCTTCATTAATTCCTTTTCTTCTTGTGACATAGAATCGAAATCGCAAGTAATAAAATGGTTCTTTCGTTCTTCGTAACTATGTTCCTGTTGTTTCGATGCTTCATTTTCTTTGATAGAGGCACGTTGTTCTATTCTTTGGATACGTTCTTCTATTGGTAAGTCTTCTACTTCTTTTTGAGAAAGAACAGCAATATCTTCCATCTTGTCAAGCATCCTTTCTAGTTGTTCCTCAAATTTAGGTTCTTCTCTTCCTAAAGACATTACCACTTCGCCATGTTGTAAAAGAGCATATCCTGTACTATCCAATTTTAAAACATAGTCTGGATTGACAGCTGAAATGATATAAATGGGTTCTGTTAAATAATTTAAGGTCCTTTCTGTTGGTCCTCTGTCCTCATAGTATAACATAGCTTGAAATCGTTCTAGATAAGACATTCCTTTATAAAGTGTCTGAGATAAAATTTTGTCTATCAAGGCTTTATCTTGTTCTTTAAAAGCCAAATCTTCTCCAACGGATATATAAAAAATTCCCTCTTTCTCTAATTCCTTTGTAACTTGTAATAACTGTTCTGTTTCTATGTGTGATAAGGTACATAGTTTTTCTTTTTCAGAGGAAAAATTGCGTGTAATAGAAGCACTATAAATGGGATAGTTCTGCTCTTTTACATGAAAGTTCCAATTTACAAGTTCCTTTTCTAATGCTGTTTCATCAGGAATCATGGCATTTCCTACACTATCATATCCTCTAATAAAACTCCTTTGTTCTTTTGGAACTACAACACAATCTCCATACGATTTCATAGCTAAGGTAAGTTCACGATTTCCAAACGGATAGGTCTTTTGGCTTTTATCTTTTACGATTTTATGTAACTGTCCATCCAATCCTTGTTTTTCCTCTATTACAAGGTGATGTTGTATCATACTACCATCTTGTAGTGTAATAAATTGCATCGGATTATGTAAATTAACTAAATATTGTATTTGTTTTGGTTGTTCTTTGGCAGAGTTTAGAATAGAAGCCTTGATAGATAAAGCATGTTGTATCTGACTTCGTAACATAGCTCCTTCTTCTCCAGAAAGTTCATATGCTACAGCTTTTAATGTTTTTGTTGCTTCTTTGCTATCACATTCGGAATATAAAATATCATAGGTTCCTGATTGTTTCTCATTTTCTATCACAGCATAATGAAATCCTTGTTTTGTTACTTCTCTACGAAAAACTTCTAATTCAACCTCGGAATATCCTGTTATTTGACAAATCGTTTCTCCTGCATTTTCATTTAAGAATTGTTGTAATGCCTGTTCTTTTAGTCCAATTTTTAATTCTGTTGCTAAAAGTTCCCAGGCCTGTTCCACTAACTTACTATCGGTATCTTTTGTAAGAAATACAGCTTCTTTCGTAGGAGTAGTGATTTGAACATAAGGTACTCTCTTATGTTTTAATATCTTTTCAAATAAAGCAACATCTTCTTTTGGTACTACTTGATATTTTACACCTTTGCCACGATGGATATGTTTTAGAATAGCTTTCGTTCCTTTTAAGTGTTCTTCTTGGTAGTTTTGTTTTTTCTCTGTTCGAATAGCTTGAGCTAATAAGATAGCCATTTGTCGTAAAAAAGTAGAAGTTGTAGTTATCTCTTTGATTGCTAAATCTTCACTTGCTGTTGGCATAAATGTTACCCTTTCTTTTCCTTATTATAATTCTAGAATATGAATCCCTATCGTAGTCAGTAACCAAATAAAACCATCCAATAACTTAGTATATATCGTATATGTCATCCATAAACTTAGGAAACTTGTAATTTCAATACAAACAAAAGCTTTTCCTATCCCTCTACATTGTTCTATATAAACTTTTTCTTTTATTTGACGAATACCACATTCTTCTGCCATATACATCGTGTCATGATAAGAATAACTTCCTAGAAATAAACTAACTACATCAAAAATGGGAAGAACACCTCCTAACCCACTAGTAAAAAGATAGAACAATCCTTGCACTACTTCTCCTGTCATAAACTTATGTATTCCAAAAGTTCCACCAAATAATATGCAAAATAAAAAATATATGAAATAACTTTTCGGATGAAATATCGGATACTCTATACCATTTCTTTTTGCCAATGAACCCAGTAGAAAATTGACCAATGGTAAACTCAGAATCTTTTTGAATATACTTCGTTCCATCTATATCATATCGAATCATATCACAAGGACATTCGATTCCTTCTAATGGTGTAATAATCTTTAGTAATCGCTCTACTGTTCTTTCATCTAAAACACTTTCACATAAATGATTAGAACTTTGATACCCTTTGATTTCGGAAAATAAATCAGGTATTTTGCTTGGTTCTGTTCGATGTTCTAACGTATAATGATATAAATCTGTCAGAAAATTGCTAGGATGTTCTAACTCTAAAAAATGTTCTCTTTCATATAAATAAAAACTTCGTTCTTCTCCTACTAAAATAGGATAGATAAATAGATGAAGCTCTAATGTTTCGCAAATATCAGTTACTACTTTTTTTATTCGTTTTCTTTCGGATGGTTCTGCTTCTAAATCATCTGCAAATAAAGGAATGACAAGAAATACTCCATTCTCTCCAACATATACTTGTTTCGCAAAAACATCTTTAGAAAAATAAACATCTTTATAAAAAATCATAGCAGGACAGTCTGCTGTTGCCATAGTTCTTAACAACATCGTATCTTTCTTTGGGTTTACTTGCTTTTTTCGTTTCATTATCTAATCTCCGTTTTATTCTTAATCATAAAAATATTGAATTTCTAGATGAATAAAAGGTTGATAGAAAGTAAAATTCACGATAAGCCATTCTTTTTTCATTTAGAAAAATATATTCGCAAGCAACGGTTCCTGCGAAAGAAAAACAGGGAGCAGACCAAGTGCTCCGTTAGAACTTCGCACACGGTCTAAACGCTCCCTATTCTCTCGCATAGAACCTGTGTATTGGTTTTCCATAAAATAATAATTCTCGCCTAGTTCCTATGTAAGCTACAATAATATCAAATATTCTAAATATTTTTATAATTTAACCAAATTAAATAAGTCCCCCACTTCTAGTACGTAAAGCACTAAGTGGTGGGTAAGGGACTTATTTGATTTGGTTACGAGTAAGTAGCGAAG
>CALASV010000314.1 GCA_937888895.1 uncultured Clostridia bacterium
GGAGGAGATTAGCATGGCAGAATCGATGAGAGGCTTAAAAAGAAGCCACAGATGTACGGAGGTCAGCCGCGCCAATATCGGCGAAACCGTTACGGTTATGGGCTGGGTACAGAAGAGTCGTAATAAGGGCGGTATCATTTTCTTGGATTTACGTGACCGTTCCGGACTGCTTCAGATTATTTTTGAAGAGGATACCTGTGGAAGTGAAAATTTTGCAAAAGCAGAGAAGCTTCGCAGCGAGTTTGTTATCGCTGTGGTAGGTGAAGTGGTAGCACGTTCCGGTGCGGTAAACGAGAATCTGGCAACCGGTGACATCGAAGTGCGTGCAAAGGAGCTTCGTGTGCTTTCCGAGGCGGAGGTTCCGCCGTTCCCGGTAGAGGAGGATTCTAAGACGAAGGAAGAGCTTCGTCTGAAGTATCGTTATATCGACCTTCGTCGTCCGGATTTACAGAGAAATCTTATGATGAGAAGTAAGGTGGCAACGCTGACCAGACAGTTCCTTGCAGACGAGGGATTCCTTGAAATCGAGACCCCGATGCTTACCAAGAGTACCCCGGAGGGCGCAAGAGACTATCTTGTACCAAGCCGTGTGCATCCTGGTAATTTTTATGCATTACCACAGTCTCCACAGTTGTTTAAACAGCTTTTAATGTGTTCTGGTTATGACCGTTATTTCCAAATTGTAAAGTGTTTTAGAGATGAAGATTTACGTGCAGATAGACAACCAGAATTTACTCAAATTGATATGGAATTATCCTTTGTAGATGTAGATGATGTTATTTCAGTTAATGAACGTTTAATTCAGAGAATGTTTGCTGAAATTGGTGTAGAAGTAAAACTTCCTATCCAAAGAATTACATGGCAGGAAGCAATGGATAGATATGGTTCTGATAAGCCAGATAATCGTTTTGGTATGGAATTAAAAGATGTTTCTGAAGTAGTTAAAAATTGCGAATTTGCTGTGTTTAAAGGTGCTTTAGAAAATGGTGGTTCTGTTCGTGGTATTAATGCAGAAGGTCAAGGAGCAATGCCAAGAAAGAAAATTGATGCATTAGTGGATGTTGCAAAAACGTATGGTGCAAAAGGTTTAGCTTATCTTGCGATTGATGCACAAGGAAATTATAAATCTTCTTTTGCAAAATTTATGAAAGAAGAAGAATTAAAAGCATTGGTAGAAGCAATGAATGGTAAACCAGGCGACTTATTACTTTTTGCAGCAGATAAAAATAGTGTTGTTTGGGATGTACTTGGTAATTTGCGTTTGGAAATTGCAAAGAATCTTGGAATTTTAGATAAAGGCGAATATAGTTTCTTATGGGTAACAGAGTTCCCATTATTAGAGTACTCAGAAGAAGAAAACCGTTATGTAGCAAAACATCATCCATTTACAATGCCAATGGACGAAGACTTACCATTACTTGATACAGACCCTGGTAAAGTTCGTGCAAAAGCTTATGATATTGTATTAAATGGTTGTGAAATCGGTGGTGGTTCTGTACGTATTTTCCAGAGTGATGTACAAGAAAAGATGTTTAGCGTACTTGGATTTACGATGGAAGAAGCGTATGAAAGATTTGGTTTCTTATTGAATGCATTTAAATATGGTGTTCCACCACATGCAGGATTAGCGTATGGTTTAGACCGTTTAATTATGTTAATGGCAAAAGTAGATAGTATTCGTGATGTCATTGCATTCCCTAAAGTAAAAGATGCTTCCTGTTTGATGACAGATGCACCAAATGTAGTAGATGCAAAACAGTTAGAAGAATTAGGAATTGATATCGTAAAAGAAGAACAGTAAAAAAATTCCTCCAAGAAAAAATCTTGGAGGAATTTTTTTGGTTATTTTTTATAGTGTTTAAATATTTTAGAACGGAATAAAATAATGTTTAAAACGATAAAAAATACAACTACAATTAAAAAAGCCTGTTCTGGAAATTCGGGTGCTGATGCAGCAATTATCATTAGTGGAAACCCGAAAATAATGGCTGGAAAGTTTTGGAAAACCAAGTTATCAGAAACAGGTGTTTTGAAATTTACATCGAGTTCACGAAGTAAAATAATACCTGTACTGGCTGTTCCTGTGAGCATTCCGTACATAGCAATAAATTGTTCTTCTGCGTAGTCTTTAAATAAAGTTTTTGCAACAATTCGGTTATAAACAAATGTTGCAATTGCTCCTAATACACAAATAATAACAAGCACAACGATGTATTTACCTAAAGCACTTAAATGGATAGCTGCAATACCTGCTACTACCATAATATCATAAAAGAAATTTCTGATGCGAATCATTAAAAAGTCATTGACATAATGCTTTTTTAAAATATTTTTTTGTTCTAGTGTTTTGAGTAGTTTTTTTACACCTGTTGTAGCTAAAACACCAACTAAGAAGTTAAATCCATAAATAACAGATTTTAATCCCGGAATTAACGCACCTAAAATATATATAATAATATAAGTAATAAAATAAGTTCCAATAATAAAAGCAAATTGAACACTAAGTGTATCCATATTTTCAAAGATTGGAATTTCATCTTGTCTAAAAGGACGTTCCAGTGCTGTTTTCATTGTTCCAGCATCTTGTTTTCTTACATTCTTTTTTCTTCTTAACCAAGATAAATGTAAAACGCCACCAATACTACCACTAATAAATCCGGCAGCAGCAACAGTTAAACCAAAACTTTTACCACCTATAAATCCATATTCGGTTTCATAAATCGTTCCATAGTTCATTGCTTGTCCTGTTCCTTGTCCATATCCGAATGGAAGGATAATTCCTGCGGCTGGGAAAAAATCAGCACTAAACTTAGAAGCAATCAATGTTACTCCAAGACCAACCATTGCTTGTACTAAATAAGTGGAAACAGTAGTAATACCAGTATTAAAAATTTCAATTTGTCTGGATTTAGAACGGTTTTCGTCAGAACTTTCAAAGGTAGAGGAAATAAAACCAAGAGCTAAAGCGTGGTATGTAATAATTTCTAAAATAGAAACACCATCTCCACCGAAGAAAGAAGTAGAAAATATACCATGTCCACTAAAAAGCTTATAAATAGCAGAAATGGCAAGTAGAATGCCTCCAGCAAGTACAGAAGTTGGAATGAGAGACTCTCTTAAAAGTTTGCTCGATTTCTTTAATAAACTTGCTGCAAGTAATCCAAGTAACAATACGGCAATTACATTGATTTCGCCCCAAACGTTAGTGTCCCAAAAATTATTCATGTAATGCACCTCCTCAAGAAGATTGATTGTTAGATGAATTAATTATAACATTTTTGAAATAGTTTGCCAAGAAAATTCTACAATTGTAGCAAAAAAAGGTAATAGTTCAATTTTATAAATTTTAAAGGAATACAAATTTTTACAAATAAAAAATTATAAATTTTATTTGACAATTTTACCAAAGAATGTTATTATATTTTTAATGTGGTTGTAGTACTAATGTCTCATTCACATTAGATTATTTTTTATTTCGGAGGAAATACACATGCATAAGGGTACAGTTAAGTGGTTCAACAACCAAAAAGGTTTCGGTTTCATTCAGGACGAAGCAGGAAATGATGTATTCGTACATTACTCTGGTCTTAACATGGAAGGATTCAAGTCCTTAGAAGAAGGTCAGGCAGTAGAATTCGAAATCGTTGAAGGTGCTAAGGGACCTCAGGCAACAAACGTAACAAAGTGCTAATCAAGAATGTGTTCAGTGTACCTTTTTCTATTATATAAATTGTTGAATTTATACAGAAAGAAGTTATATTGTTATACGGGATTGAGAACAGGAAGGAGTGCGAGTTTTCGTACTCCTTTTTTCAACTGCAAAGGAGGAAAAAAATGACTTTATCAGAACAACAAACAAGAGAAATAATTGATGAACAACTTCGTAAAGTAGGATGGGAGGCTAATACAAAAGAAATTCGTTATTCAAAAGGAAGCAGACCTACTAAAGGCAAGAATCTAGCAATTGCAGAATGGCCAACCGATTCTAAAACTGGTACAGTTGGATATGCAGATTATGCGTTGTTTATAGGAGAAAAAATGGTAGGTATTATTGAAGCTAAAAGAAAGTATACCAATATTTCTTCTGTATTAGATGGACAATGCAAAGAATATGCAAGGATGATTAAGGAAGAACATGACAAATATATTGTGAAACAATATGGAGAGTATAAAGTTCCATTTTTATTTGCAACGAATGGAAGAAATTATATCAAACAATATGAAGAAATGTCAGGAATTTGGTTTTTAGATATAAGACAACCGTTTAATACTTCTAAGGCATTAGTTGGATGGCCAAGCCCTCAAGGAATAGAACAGGATTTAGAAAGAGATATTTTAGAAGCAGATAAGAAATTAGCTACCATAAGTTATGAATTGTTACAAGATACAAATGGTTTAGGACTTCGATATTATCAAATAGAAGCAATTAAGGCAGTAGAAAAGGCAATAGCAGAGCATGAAAATAAAATTTTGATTGCTATGGCAACAGGAACTGGAAAAACAAGAACAGTACTTGGTATGATTTATCGATTTTTATCTGTAAAAAGATTTAAAAGAATTTTATATTTAGTAGATAGAATAGCTCTTGGTGACCAAACCATGGAGACCTTTAAAGAAGTAAAGTTAGAGGAGTTAAAATCACTAGATAAATTGTATGATATTAAAGACCTTGGTGAGAAAGAATTTGAAAAAGATACAAGAGTTCATATAGCTACCGTGCAAAGTTTAGTAAAACGAATTCTTTATAATGAATCAAATAAAAGTTTAGGTGTGTCTGACTATGATTGTATTATTGTAGATGAAGCTCATAGAGGATATATTTTAGATAAGGAAATGGGAGAAGAAGAAGTCTTTTATCGTAATCAAGAAGAATTTCAAAGTAAATATAGAGCAGTAATTGATTATTTTGATGCAGTGAAAATTGCTTTAACTGCAACACCTGCTTTACATACAACAGAAATTTTTGGCAAACCTGTATATTCGTATGATTATCGTACAGCAGTAATAGATGGTTATTTAGTTGACCATGATGTTCCTCATATTATTAAGACAAAGTTGAGTGAAGAAGGGATTGTTTTTGAAGTAGGAAGTATTGTTCCAATTTATGACCCTGTAACAAATACTATTTTAAATAGTGCTGAATTAGAAGATGAATTAAAGTTTGAAATAGAAGCTTTTAATCGGAAAGTTATTACAGAAAGTTTTAATGAAACGGCATTAACAGAGATTGCAAAAGAAATTGACCCAAATGAAAAAGGAAAAACGCTTATTTTTGCTGTAGATGATGCACATGCAGATATGATTACAAGAATTTTGAAAGATTATTATACA
Organism: uncultured Clostridia bacterium; assembly: GCA_937888895.1. GTDB lineage: Bacteria > Bacillota > Clostridia > Lachnospirales > Lachnospiraceae > SIG299. Next base: position 5,332 of record CALASV010000314.1, read on the forward strand.
AAACAAGGAATTAGCAATGATGCTGTTATGAAAATTACTGGCTCGATTGAGAATGGAAATCCTGTTAAAATTAAAGAAGCAATTCGTAGATTTAAAAATGAAACATTCCCTAATATTGTTGTTACTGTTGATTTACTTACAACAGGGATTGATGTGGAAGAAATTGTAAATTTAGTATTTCTTCGCAGAATCCGTTCCAGAATTTTATTTGAACAAATGCTTGGACGAGCTACACGTTTATGTCCTGAAATTGGAAAAACACATTTTGAGATTTATGATGCTGTAGGAGTATATCAAGCGTTAGAAAAGGTGTCTACAATGAAGCCAGTCGTAGCGAATCCTATGCTTACTTTTGATGATTTGATTAATGGTATAGATAAGTTGGAAACAGAGAAAGCTAGAAAAAATCAGATAGATATGATTATTGCAAAAATTGTTAGAAATAAAACGAAAATGACAAAAGAATTAAAAGAACAATTTCAATTTTCTATGGGTGGAGAATCTATAGAAAGTTTTTTGGATAATATTCGCCAAATGTCAACAGAAGAAGCAATAGAAAAAATAAAAAAGAATCAAAAAGCATTTGAATATGTACGAGGTGTTTCACAAGGAAGACCAAAGTTTATTAGTGATGCAAAAGATAAAATTATTAGTCATGAGCGAGGTTATGGCGAAGGTACAAAACCAGAAGATTATTTGAAAGAGTTTCGAGAGTTTATTGATACTCATAAAAATGAAATTATGGCACTTAATATTATTGCAACTAGACCAAAAGAACTTACAAGAGAATCATTAAAAGAGCTGAAGATGATTTTAGATAGTCATAACTTTAAAGAAGAATGGTTAAAAACTGCTTGGAAAGGTATGACAAATAAAGATATTGCAGCAGATATTATTAGTTTTATTCGTCAGAAAAGTTTAGGAGATGTTTTAATTAGTAAAGAGGATAGAATTCGTAATGCAATTGAAAAGACAAAAACAGCTCATCCAGAACTTACGAAAATTCAGTTAAATTGGCTAGACCGTATTCAAGCATATTTAATGCAAGAAGTAATATTAAATGAACAATCATTTGAAGCACCTCAATTTAAAATTAAGGGTGGATATCAAGCAATCAATAAAGCTTTTGATAATAAATTAAATATATTTATTGATGAAATTAATGATTATATGTATACAGCATAAGAAATGGAGAAAAATATGACAAACGCAGAAATTGTATCAAAATTATGGAATCTTTGTAATGTACTTCGTGATGATGGAATTACATATCATCAGTATGTAACAGA
>CALASV010000315.1 GCA_937888895.1 uncultured Clostridia bacterium
TAGAGTGTCCGACCGTATTTTCTCATTATTTGTTTTCTCTAATAATGCATGATTTACCTGATATGGCTTTAATAATGCTACACGCTCTGCTGCCTTATCTTCTTCTCCCATCGAACACCATACATCTGTATAAATCGCATCTGCATCTTTTACTGTTTCAATATCATCCGAAATCTCAATTATACTTCCAGATTCTTTCGCATATTCCTGACACTGTGCTACTAAATCTTCTTTTGGCCAAAGTTCCTTTGGTGCAAAAATAGTAAAGTTCACACCTACTTTTGCACAACCAACCATTAAACTATTTGCCATATTGTTGCGTCCATCACCAGCATATACAAGCTTTAATCCTTTTAACTTTCCAAACTGTTCCATCAAAGTTAAAAAGTCTGCTAAAATCTGTGTTGGATGAGAATCATCAGTTAAGCCATTCCAAACAGGAACGCCACTATATTTTGCTAACTTTTCTACCGTTGCTTGACTAAATCCTCTAAATTCAATACCATCAAACATACGACCTAATACTCTAGCCGTATCTTCTACACTTTCTTTATGACCTAACTGAATATCTTCATGACCTAAATATTCTGGATGACCACCTTCATCTAAACAACCAATCGTAAATGCAGACCTTGTTCTAGTCGATGGCTTTTCAAAAATCAAAGCAATATTCTTTCCTTTTAAACTATCCCCCGTAATACCCTGCTTTTTCTTTTCCTTTAACTCTTTAGCTAAATCTAATAATCCAATAATTTCTTCTGGTGTAAAATCTTTTAATGTTAAAAATGAACGTCCCTTTAAATTCATGTGTATTTCCCTACCTTATTTATTTTCACTTGTTGCAATTTCTGTTACTGATTTTGCTAAACCAGCAATCCCTTGAATTTCTGATGGAATAATAATTTTTGTTGCTTGACCATCTGCTGCCTTTGCAAATGCTTCTAAACTCTTTAATTGAATTACGTTAGCTGTTGGATTTGCTTCATTTAAATACTGAATACCATCTGCATTTGCCTGCTGAACGGTACGAATTGCATTCGCTTGACCTTCTGCTTCGCGAATCATTGCTTCTTTCTTTGCTTCTGCACGAAGGATTTCTGCCTCTTTTTCTGCCTCTGCTTCACGAATCATTGCTTCTTTCTTTGCCTCTGCCTCACGAATCATTGCTTCTTTTTTTGCTTCTGCACGAAGAATTGTTGATGTCTTTTCACCCTCTGCAATCAAAATAGATTCTCGACGCTCACGCTCTGCTTTCATTTGCTTTTCCATCGCATCTTGAATTGCTGCTGGTGGAATAATATTCTTTAATTCCACACGATTTACTTTAATTCCCCAAGGGTCTGTCGCAGCATCTAACGATGCTCTCATTTTTGCATTGATAACTTCTCTAGATGTTAATGTTTCATCTAATTCCAAATCACCAATAATGTTACGAAGTGTCGTTGCTGTTAAATTTTCAATTGCCATAATTGGATTTTCTACACCATAAGCAAATAATTTAGGGTCTGTAATCTGAAAAAATACAACCGTGTCAATTCTCATTGTTACATTATCCTTTGTAATCACTGGTTGTGGTGGAAAATCTGCCACTTGCTCTTTTAATAGCACTCTTTTTGCTACTCTGTCAATAATTGGAAGTTTTATATGAATCCCTACATCCCAAGTAGCTTGATAACCTCCTAAACGCTCAACAACATACGCTTGTGCCTGTGGAACAATTTTGATACAAGAAGCAATTAATATCAAAATTAACATCACCAAAATAATTAAAACAATTTTCATAAAAAATAGCCCTCCTTTTTATTCTGTATTACTTTAGTGTATCGCATTTTTGTCTATCTTTCAATAGTTCTATAAAAATTTTTTTCTAATAAGCAAAAAACCCTATTGATTTCACTTTTTACTTCATGTAAAATTACAATAAAACTTTATTCTTATAAACAAGTATTTCGGAGGAAATTATGATTGCAACTGAGCTACAACTAAACCATTCTGTTGAAATAGAAGTTACTATCAACGGAAAAGTAACTACCCTGTTATCTTCTATTGAGAAAATAAGCAATACCAATGTATTATTATCACCCATTTTCATTGGTGGAAAATTAGTAGGATTTCCTCCTGAATATTGTGTATCTTTCATTTATATGGAAGGTTCCGTTGTTTACTGCTGGAAAAACATATCGATTAAAGCAATCCAATACCAAGGCAATGTGTATCATTGTGTTACTCTTTTAACAGAAGCTGAAGTTTGGAATCGTCGTAATGCCTTCCGTATTGATGTTGGAGAAACAATGGAACTTATTTCTTTTGGTAAAGGTGGTCCAAAAGTACACAAAGTTTTTGTAAAAGATATTAGTGAAACTGGTATGGCTTTTATCTCTAGTGAAACATTTTTTGTAAAACATACAATACGCTTAAAACTTAAAATATTCTCTGGACAAACAGTACAATTAAGTGCCCAAATTGTACGTACACAACCAACTAAAAATGAAAATGAAATATTATATGGTTGCCGATTTTTAGAAAAAAGTCATTTCCTATCAAAACACTTGGTAAAACTCCAACAAGCACAACAACAAAAATAATCATGTTATTATAAAATACAAAATTTCACAAAACATTTCTTTTAAACCGAATAGTTACCATACATAGTATCTATTCGGTTATGAGTAAGTAGCGAAGTAAATTACGAATATCCGATTGACTTTGCAACAACTTTTTTATTTGGTAATTGTGCCAATATAATTGCCACAAACATCAAAATACATCCAAAACTTTCTCTTATAGACAATGTTTCTTTTAAAATTAAAAATCCTCCCAATACAGAAACGGTAGATTCCAAACTTAAAATCAAAACAGCAATCGTAGGATTATAATTTTTTTGTCCTAAAATTTGCAATGTATATGCTACTCCTGATGACAATACCCCTGCATACAACAATGGTAATTTTGCTTCCCAAATCGAAGAAATTGTTGGTGTTTCTGAGAAAATCATAAATATACTTGATAAAATTCCTGCCACTAAAAACTGAATACAAGACATCTGTACTCCATTTACTCTTGGTGCAAAATGGTCAATCACTAAAATATGAAAAGTAAATACAACAGCACAACTAAGTAAATAAACATCTCCTATTGCAATACTTGTGCTATTCTCTGTCATGCAAAGTAAATACAAACCAATAACAGAACAAACAACACCTATCCAAACATTTTTTCCACATTTCTTTTTTAGAAACAAACTAACCATTGGCACAAGCACAATATATAACGCTGTTAAAAATCCTGCTTTTCCTACACTTGTTGTCATAATTCCGATTTGCTGTAAATTGGTTGCAGTACCTAACAAAAGTCCACAAACACTACCTGAAATTAATAATTCCTTTTTTTCTTCTTTTGTCATTTGACCAAACCGATGTTTTCCTAAGAAAGCAACAGGAAATAACACCAAACTTCCCATAAAACTTCGAACAGCATTAAATGTGAATGGTCCAACATAGTTCATGCCTGTACTTTGAGCAACAAACGCAAACCCCCAAATCATAGCTGCCAACAGTAACATCATTGTATTTTTTATACTATTCTTTTGCATTGTTCTATTAATCCTCTACTTTATGTTGTTCCCACATTACTTGCCCGTTTTCCTCCAACCATAAAATCATATACGTTGGACGACCATCTGCCTGTCTTGGTAAAGACAAACTTCCCGGATTTGCTACAAGCACTCCATCCATTTCTTCACAAAATGGTACATGAGTATGTCCAAATAGAGCAATTCTTGCTCCCTTTGTTTTTGCCACGCTTTTAATCATATCTTTTCTTGCATTCACATAATGATAATGTCCATGTGCCATAAAAATTGGAATATGTTCAATTTTTATCAACCGTTCTCTTGGTAAATCAGAAAAATAATCATTATTACCTGCAATAAAACAACAAGGACATTCTGCTATTGCCTCAATATAATCTTCATCTTTTCCTACATCACCCAAATGAAGTAAATAATCGATTGGCTTTACTTTTGGTAAAATTTTTTCTAAATTTGCTGTTCTTCCATGTGTATCACTAATCACAAGTACTTTTTTCATAAGTTTATTCCTTTGCTAATTGCTCCTTTATCGCACGCAACGCCTTCGCTCTATGACTAATCTTATTCTTTTCTTCCATAGATAATTCGGCTGTCGTTTTATTATATTCATCTACCATAAAAATTGGGTCATATCCAAAACCATTTTCTCCACGAATTTCATATCCAATATATCCTTCTATCGTAGCTCTTCTTGTAATACAAGTTCCATCTGGATAAGATAATGCTATCACGCAAACAAACCTTGCACTTCGTTCTTCTTTTGACACACCTTGTAATTTTTCCAAAATATAATTATTTTTTATCACATAATCGGTATCTTCTCCTAAAAATCTTGCAGAATATACCCCCGGTGCTTTATCCATATAATCTACTTCTAAACCAGAATCATCTGCTAATACTAATTCCCCTGTTGCTTTTGCAATCGTAGAAGCTTTAATAATTGCATTTTCTTCAAAGGTAGTTCCATTTTCTTCTACATCAACCGAAATACCTGCTTCTTTTAATGATACTACTTCATAGCCAGAATCTGCCATAATAGCACGAATTTCTCTCATTTTTCCTTCATTCGATGTTGCAAAAATAATTCGTTTCATCAATATTTTCTCCTTTTTACAAAATTTTCTTGCAATTTTCTTGCAATTATATTATAATAAAGTTGCTAATTTTTTCAAATCAAATTCATAGTCAAAAGTCTCCCTTTCTTTTGACAAGCCTATCTTGTTTTTAACAAGATAGGCTTTTTACTTATCATTATTTCTTTGGTGGTTTTGGTCCCATAAATTGATAAAAATATGTCTTTAGCATACCATTATAAATTTTACGATTTTTATCTGCCTTTTTCCCAATATATTTTTCTGCTTCTTCATAACTTGTAATCAAAAAGAATGACCAAGTATCTAATCGTTTCAATGCTACACCAATTTCCTTATAAATTGGTGGCATTGCTGCCTTTTCTTCCAATCGTTCGCCATAAGGTGGATTTGTAATGACAAAACCATACTTTTTCGGATGGTTTAATTGACTTACTGCTCTTTGCTGAAAATGAATATATTGGTCCACTCCTGCTAACTTCGCATTTTGTCTTGCTGCTTTCACAATTTCACCATCTATATCATAACCTTGAATATTTAATTCCACATCAGTACGAATATTAGCCTTTGCTTCTGCTACTGCTGCTGGCCACAGTTTCTTTGGAACATTACTCCAAGTTTGTGCTAAAAATTCTCGATTCATACCCGGTGCAATATTTGCCCCAATCATAGCTGCTTCAATTGGAATCGTTCCACTTCCACAAAATGGGTCAACTAACACTCTATCTTTATTCCATGGAGATAATAAAATTAAAGCTGCTGCCAATGTTTCTGTAATCGGTGCTTTGCTTGTCAACTTACGATATCCTCTTTTATGCAAAGATTCTCCCGAAGTATCAATACCAACCAATACTTCATCTTTTACAATTGATACTCTCACAGGATAAGAAGCTCCATTTTCCTCAAACCAACTTACTTTATAATGTTGTTTCATTCGCTCTACCATAGCTTTTTTCATAATAGATTGAATATCGGATGGACTAAACAATTTACTCTTTACTGAATTTGCTTTCGTCACCCAAAACTTTGCATCTACAGGAAAAATTTCTTCCCAAGGAATCGCTTTTGTACCTTGAAATAATTCCTCAAATGTTTCTGCATGAAAACTTCCTACTTTCCATAACACACGCTCTGTCGTTCTAAGAAATACATTTGCACGAGCAAACGCTGTCACATCACCAGCAAATGTCACTTTTCCATCTTCTACTTGTAAAATTTCATATCCTAACTCTTGTATCTCTTTCTTTAAAACTACCTCTAAACCAAAATGACAAGGGCAGACAAATTCGTATCGTTCCATTCTTGCACTCCTTTATTTCATTACTCCCTCTTATTCTATCCATTTTTCTTCTTATCGTCAATGAAAACTTACGATTGTACAATAGGTCCTTTATATTTCGACATTCCTCCATATACATTTTTTACACGAAATCCTGCTCTATATAAATCCTTCGATGCTCTTAGGCTTGTATTTCCACGGTCACAATAAACAATAATTACAGCACTCCCATTTCTTTGGGAACTTTGTACTACCATCTTTCTCAATTCCGAAATACTTTGTTGCAACTGTGTGTAAGGGATATTGATTGCTCCTGGAATGTGTCCTACCACATAATCTTCTTCTGCACGCAAATCTATTAAAATTCCCCTACCATTCATACGATGGCGAAAGATATCCTCAGGTCGAATATTTTCAAAATACATATTTATGCTCCCATTTTTTTAATTATTACTAATATATTCACAAAGATAATACAAAGTGTAAGCCTTTCCTCTTGTTTTTCACATCTTCTTCCTTTATAATAAATGAAAAAATTTTTATTTCAGGAGTAACTACGTATGAGTATATTAAATGTATCCCACCTTTCTCATGGTTTTGGCGACCGTATGATTTACCATGATGTTTCATTCCGTCTTTTAAAAGGAGAACATATTGGTTT
>CALASV010000316.1 GCA_937888895.1 uncultured Clostridia bacterium
ACCTATCTATTGAGATTCCTTTATCGACCATTCGGATTCTATTCCAAGGGTCTACTAATTCACAATCAACTCCTGCATCTAAAGCAATCAAATATCTATTATATGTTTTACCACTTAAAATAGGTCGCAAATCACTCATACGAACTGACATATTTTCTTCTAGTTCTTCGATAAATTCTTTGATTACGTTCTTTTCTTCCTCTGAAAATTCGCCAGTCTTTACTGTATTTTTAGTGACTGTTGAAATAAAACTTTTCATCCAAGCATCTATCAATTTCTGAATTTGCTCTTGTTTTTCTTTGTTTTCTTCTGAAACTTCGATTGGTTCTGTATAAAACAACGTAAGTCCTATCAATAATGCTTTTGTATTTTGATATTTATCATAACACAATTCGATTGCTTTTCTGAAAACATCTGGATTGGTTTCTTTTATTTTCTTTGTCACTTCTCTTAAATCGTAACTATCCCAAACATAACATTCTGCTTGTATTGCAACCATTTGTTCTCTTGTTAAATAATTGGAAAGTTCCTCGTCTGTTAATCCATAATAATGTTCTTTTCCACTTAACACATAAAAAGAAGTAGAACCTCCCACTTCTGCCACAAAGCGTATATAACGCTTTTTCTCTTCTTTAAACCCTTTTCTTGCACATTCATCTAAATAGGAAAAATATTCCCAACGGTCATCAGAGTTCCAATCTTTTCTAAAACTTTGATGTTCTACTTGCTTTAATAATTCCTCCTGTTCTGGCTGTGTAATATCCAGATAGACTTCTGCTAGTTCTTTATTTTTTTCAGATAACCCTAATGCATTCCAAAGTTTTTCTTTTTTTTGTTGTTTCTGCTGTTCTTCTTTTAGTTTCTGTTGTTCTTCTTTTAAATTCATACTAATTTTCCTCTCTTATATACAAACGTATGGTATCTATTGATATCTTTTTTTGACAAATAGATAAATATTGTTCTAAATATGCCATTCGTTCTACTACTTGTTTTGGGGTAAATTCCATGTTATGTCTTTTTTCTTGTAACAATTTTTTAATTTCCTGAAATTCTTTTCCTGCTGTATGCAATCCTAATTGTTCTCCTTCTTCGGAAAGTGTCCGTAAGCTGTCTATCGTTGTATCTAACACAGAATACAAACCACTGACAAATAAATCATTTACTTGTGAAAATGCTTCTTTTTCATATTGTTCAAATATTTGTACCACTTCTTTTTTAGGAAGTGTTTGCTCACATTCTACAAAAGCACTTTGTTCTACTGGTTTTGCCATTGTTTTAAAAAATTCAATTGGATATAAACAGAGTTGTCCTTTTTCATCCAAATAAAGAGAACCAAAAAACAAAATACAACTCTCTCCTTGTTTTTGCAGTCTTTTTTCTAAATTTTCTAATACTCGAATTATCAGTTGTTCTTCCTTTGTATAACGCAACGAAATTATCAAATGTTTTCCATTACTATCAAACAATTTCCATTGAAACTTCTGATTGATTTTATCAAAAAAAGGTTCTTCCCACCTTACTGCGCCTATAAGTACTAATGATTCTGTTGGTTGTTCTAAGTTTTGTTCCACCAACACTTCATAGTCCCAAATGGTCATTTGCTCTAACAATTCCATCTGTGCTTCTCTTGTTCCCACAATTGTACTTTTTGTTTCTTGACTTGTAGACAATTTTCCATCTTCTGTTACTTTTGCATGATTTAACCTAAATACTAACTCTAGCATTTTCTCTCTGCTACAACCAAGCGTCCAAGGTGCTTCCATACGTTCTAATGATGAAACAGGTCTTGTTCTTGTTCCTTCATAAAACACAGGTCTTGCATCTGTCCATGTATACCATTTTTTTTGATTAATTTCTAAAAAATAATAATTTTCTCCTTCGTACCCTGATTTTGCATGAAATGCCCGAGAAGCAACTCCCATCAATTCTAATGTTCCTACTAATTCATAACTATCTCGAAATGCACCTGCGAATTTCTCAATTTCTTTTTGTGTTGTTACTTTTGTTAATTCATTTGCAATCCGATATGTTTGTAATACTTTTTTTACTAAATCTTCACTTTTAAATTGTGCTTTTCTTGCAAAATATTGCTCATACCTTGTGGAACACTCTCGAAGAAGCCGTTCTAAGCGTGGTAAACTTGCTCGATGTGCAATCACTGCCAATCGCTCCATTTCTCCACTTACTTCCTGTGATTGTCTGGATAATCCAATCAATATTTGTTGACAAATAGAATTGCAAATTTGGTTAGAGGCTTCCTTCACTAAACTTTCATCCCATGTTTTTTCATCTTCTATCAAAGCTTCTAACTGCTCTATTGTAATCTTTTCTTTTTGTAATTGATAAAATAAAATGGCTTGTGCCTTATGTACACATAACTCTTTACTATGACAAGTACAAGTGGAAAATTCTAATGGTTCTAGTAGTTTCACCGTTGTCATTTCCCATGGAAATACAATGGTTACGGTTGTACTTTCTTTTATTTCTATTTCTTCTTTTACTCGTAGTCTTGCTACAAACTGTCGATATTTACTTGTTCCACAAATACGCTTTAATTTTTCTACAGGTAATTGTAATGCTTCCTCTAACACAACCTTACTTTCTTTTGTTTCTTCCTTTTCACCTATGGTTTGTTGTGTTTGCTTTAACCAAACAATTGCTGTTACAATATGTCTACAAATACTTTTGGATGGACAACTACAACTACTTTCTCCTAATGGTTTTCCAATCATACAAGTGACTTCTTTTAATGTTACCTTTGCCTTACTACCTTCTATAGAAAGCGTTGGCGTTTCTTGTTCTAAATCTTTATAAGCACGTTTTACAATTCCTTTATTACTAAGACCAATTAAATAGTCATCATCTACTTGACTTAACAATGCCTTCAGTTCTTCCATCAATGATTCATAACCTTTCCAATAAAATCTCCTAATGCTTCTGGTGTCATTGCACCTACATAAGCACCTAAATCTGCTAACTGTTGTGCTGTATGCCTATCATATACAGGATTTGCTTCCATATCTAATGCTGTAAGACAAATTAGTTTTGCTCCACTTTCCATAATACCACGACTTACATTTAAAAGCTCATAAGTACTGCCACCCTCACATAAGTCAGAAACTAACACTACCATTGTTTTATGAGGATTTCCAATCAATGTTTCACAATATTTCAATGCTCCTGTAATATATGTTCCACCACCTAACTGAATACTCATTAGTGTTTCTACTACATCATCTAAGTGATTACTTAAATCCACTACTTGTGTATCAAAAATGACAAGTTTTGTATCTAACATTGGCAATGTTGCAAAAATACCTGCCATAATTGCACTATGGATAACAGAATCTAACATCGAACCACTTTCATCTACAGCAAGAATAATTCTCCATTGACTATATTTTTTCACACGACTATTAAAATAAACACTTTCTAACATGATTTGACTATGTTCCATATCATAGTTTTTTAAATTTTTATAAATCGTCTTTTTAATATCTAAATTTCGAATCGATGGAACAGCACTACTGCTATTTTTATCTAATTTGCCAAGAAGGGAGCGTTTCATATCTTGTCTTAACTTCTCCATAATTTCTTCTGCTACTTTTTTTACAATACGCCTTGCTGTTACTAATACTTCGCCTTTCATTAAGTGCTTTAATTGCAAAATCGTCTTTAACAATTGTTGGTTTGGTTCTAACTTTTCTAATACTTCCTTATCAGTTAATAATTCTGTCATTCCATAGTTTTCTAGAGCATGTCGTTCTAAAATTTCTACGGTTTCCTTTGGAAATAGCTTACGAATACGACTAATCCATGTAACTGCTGTTAATTGGCTTGCCTCTAGTCCACCTTTTCTAACATCATCTCCTTGTTCTCTCTGATACAAGAAATCTAACATTTCCTCTAAATCCATACAAGAAATTCCGTTTTCCAAAGAAGCACCTTCCAAAAATGAAATTTGTTCCGATGCATATCCACCTAAAATCAATCGCCATCTATTTAGCTGATTTGTATCACTCACAGTTCTCCCTCCTGCATTTTCAAAAGTGTAAACTTATCTAATGCTTCTCCATATTCATATTCTAATGGCATTACCATACGTCCCTTTTTTAATTGCTGTTTTGTTACTCCATGTAGAGAAGCTGCCTTTCCTGCAATTTTATCCGTTTCTAATGGAGTAAAATATCCAAATGCCATACGAAATTCTGGTAACAACTGCAAAAATGCATCTGCTGACAATAAACCAAGTAATTCATCTATCATACATAAAAAACTTTCCTGTACAAAAATCAAATCTTTTGCTGTATAAAATAATCCACGCAAAAAAGAAGCACTTTTCATATACATTTCTTTTGTACCTTGTAAATATCCTTTTGCTGTTTGTTTGATACGATTTTCATACGCACTATCATACCCATACAACAATCCTAAAATCGTTCCTTCTAATTCAGGTTGAATTTCTTTTTTCTCCACAACTCGCAACAAAGTTTCCATTAAAATAGGACGATACTTTGAAAACTGTTGTTTTCCTGTTATTTGATACAACGATAAACAAGCCTTCATACAGTCTTCTATTTTATCTTTTGATATTTGTGCCATAGAAGGTAATAGCTGTAAAATTTTCTGAAAACAAGTACCTAACAAATCTTCTAACCCAATCTCTTGTTCTATTTGATATAACTCTCTCATTTCATACAACATTTTAAAATGAGAAAACGCTTCTGTTAGTGAAAAGAAATCTCCATCTTCTGCTAAAATATGCTGTATATGGTTTGCCATTCGATATTGTTCGTCCCAAAAACCCATTAAAAAGCTTTCAGATAATAATTTTGCTACATCTTTTGCTGTTGTACTATGTAAAAACTGTTTGCATAACTTTGCATGAGAAGCTTCCTCTATTGTTCCACCAAACATCGAAACATCCACTAAAGTAGATAATGTATGGCTAGAAAATTGATAACTCCATACTTCTCGAATACGGTTTTGGTCTGTTCCTTTCACTAAATCTGCTCCTTTTTTTCGCCTTGCAAAGTTTGTACCCAAAAATTGCATTTGGTAAAAAAATCGACTCATGGATAAATGCTTTTTCTTTGTAAATATTTGTAGTACAACTTCTTTAGAAAGAGAAGCTTGCACTTGAAGTCCAAATTTTTTACATTGTTCCTCAAAATCATCTAAAATAGGAGGCCGATTTGCTTCTTTACAAAGACTTCCTACTTGATTTCCTGTATTCAATTCTTTTAAAATACGAAGTGGCATATCTGTAGATGGACTTAACTCTCCTTTTACAAAAGAAGAAAGAGCACAATCTAATAATTCATATAATCCTGCTTGTTCTTTTCCACGAAGTGTTGCTAATCCTCTTGCCATAGAAAATGCACAAATAACATCATAAGAAGAAATATTTTCATTCTTTTTTCTACTTTTCTTTGCTGTCTTTGTGAGTTGATGCAAAATAGCATCTTCATATACGTGATTTGATGACATAATGTTACAAAGACGCTCCCACACTAGTTGATAAAAAGCTGGAAATTGCATTCCACTTGCATAACCATTTAAAGCATCGGTAGCTTCCATCGAATAAGCTAATGGATACACTCCTTCCTCCTCATTTGCAACTGTATGTAATTTTACTGTTTCTAGTTTCTTTTGTTCTAACAAAGTTATCAATCCATGCGTATGAAATCCACCGGTCACTACTAAAATTCTTTGATACGTTTTTGACATCTTTACAATTTGTTCTGCCATATAACGTTCTCGCATCAAACAACCATCTTCTTCTAATTCCTCTATTGGTGTTTGT
>CALASV010000317.1 GCA_937888895.1 uncultured Clostridia bacterium
CAAGAAACAATTAAAAAATTAGATCATGCAGAAAGTAACTGGATAATACTAGAAGAAGCAACATGTACAAAAGATGGAAGTACTGCGGGTGTGAAGTGTACTGTTTGTGGTGAAATTCTTGAAAAGCCGGAAGTAGTGAAAGCAGAAGGTCATAACTGGAAGGATATAGAAGTTACTTTAAATCCAACTAGTACTTTTTCCACAGGAGAAAATACAATTGGTGAAATTTCTTATTACTATGCAGACAATTATGTTGGTTGTGCTGATATTCTTTATTACAGTGCTGACGATGTTGTTGTAATACCAACAGCAACTCCTACCCCTGCTATAACAGATGCTACCACAACTCCTTCTGCTTCTAAAACAGAACCTTCGGAAAAAGATTCTACTACAACAAATGCAACTAATATCAATACAGAAGATTCGAATCTTCGTAGTATTATCATTGTTATCATTATCTTAGCAGTAGTAATTGTAATTGGTTTATATATTATCCTAGTAGAACTTCCTTACCGAAAACGAAGAAAAGCATATGAACGTAAATGGAAGCGTAAATAATAAAATAAGTCCATCACTGTGAGTGCATAAAACACTAAGTGGTGGACTTTTTATTATATTCCCATAGATGCTAATAATTTTGCAATATCATCTGGTGTCATCATTTTATTAGGGTCAGAATCTACTGGTGCAGGAGCAACTGGTTTTTCTTCTGGAATAATAATATCATCTAAAATAGGTAAATCAAAATCTTCCATTGCTGGTAATTCTGGTATTGCTATTTCTTCTTCTTTTGGTAACTCTACTATTTCCTCTGGCATTACTAATTCTTCTACTTTTGGTAACTCTATTGTTTCCTCTGGCATTAAAACTTCTTCTTTGCCAAATTCTACAGTTTCCTCTGGTATTGTCATCTCATTCACGAATGGAGCTTTTTCTTCATTCGCAGAAGCAACCAATACCCCACTCATCATTACTTCTCTTAATTCATTTACAGCTTGTTCTACTACCTTCTTTTCGCTTAATGCTACTTGTTTTGCGTTTTCTTTATTATACTTTACTATCATTTTCGTTTGAATAAGCTGTTTCTCTGCTAAAGAAGAAAGCTCATCTTCTAAACTTTTCATTTCTACTTTTAATAATTCTTTTTGACTTTTCAATTCCTGAAGCATTTGAGTCTGACTTTCATTTGCCTTTTCCATATAAGTTAAAAATTTTTTTTCAAACTCTGCTTGGTTACTCCCAGATAACTCCTTTAGATTCTCTTGTTCTTCTATCGTTCCCCATTCTTTTGACTTTTTTTCAAATACTGCATTCAAAAAGAAAAAGGAAGAAATTAATAACAATAATGCAACACCACCTACTAATAAATAATTGCTATGAAACTCCATCAAAACAAACATTGCTGCAAAACAAGACAATATAAAGAAAATCCCTGTTAATGCTTTATTTTTCATATGTTCTCCTCCTGTAAAATTTTTTAAGCAAATATTCCATGCATTCTAATATCTGCTCATAGAATAGAAAATGTAATCTCTAACATACCTATATTATATATGTTGTATAGTACAAAATGCAAGTAAAAAATTGTAACAGTTTAGCTGTACAAAAAATTTTATTACTACTTCTACACATCTTGACTTTCTTTTTTATTTCCCCTATAATATATTTGTTTCAAGAGCCTTCTTAGTTAAATGGATATAACAAATCCCTCCTAAGGATTAGTTGTGAGTTCGATTCTCGCAGAAGGCGTAAAAAAGTTCTCTTTTCGTTTTTTATAAACCGAAAGAGAACTTTTTTTCCTTTATTTACAAGCTATTACATATTCTGTTCAATTGCAAGTGCAAACTGATTTGGACAAGAATTATTTCCACGACACTGTACGCCTTTTAATCTTTCTACTAACACAGTTGCAGGCATACCTTCTGCTAATCTTGCAACACCCTGAGTATTTCCTCTACAACCACCAATAAATACAACATTGTGTACAATACCATCTACAATATCAAATTCAATCCCTCTAGCACAAACTCCTTCTGTCTTATAAACTACATGCTTTTCCATCTTTTCTTTTTCCTTTCTTATATTGATAAGTTATTATTTTTACAACTATAGACTATCCATCTATAGCTACAACTTACTTTTACAATCATTTACACTTCTATTTTTCCTTGCATCCAAACAGTTCCACGGAAACGCCTTCCAACTTCTGGCTCTCCTAATAAATTTTCTGTATGAATACATACAGCAAAATACATTTCATTACATTTCAAAGACAATACATAAAATTCTTCTTCTGTATAAGCATTCTTACATTTATTTACATTCATAATGTAACCTAATATAGAATAATTATCTGATTCTGAACCAAATGGAATAAAACTTGTTTCTACAATGGAATAAACATCTTCTTTTTGAATCCTTTTACTCACAATTGCATATTGGTCAATATCATCAAACGTCAAACTTTGTATTGCTTCTTGATTTCCTTGTTTTGCTTCTTCAATCAAAAGAGAACGATTCTGTAACTCTGCTTTTACCTGTTCTTCTTCTAATTTTGTTTTTTCTACTGGAAGTAAAATTTTTCCCTCCGTTGCCAAAGCAGCTAAATAAATCGGACATTTTCTATTTTCTCTCTTAGTAACTGGAAATTTTAACATATCCACTACATTTTGAACATAGAAAATTAAAGAAATACCAATTCGATAATCTTCACACATACCAGTAAAAGCATCGGTATCTACTCTTTTATTAATAAAGACTGTTTCTTCTGTACTAATTCTCCAACCACGATAAATAGGCACATAATGGGACACATGAAAAACTCCATCTTCATCTTGTTCCCCTCGTACTACTACTCCTGCATTTTCTGAAACTTCCATATACAATTCTAAAAAAGAACGCTCTTCTGAAACCCGAAATATCTGTCGCTCCGATGCATTTTCTACTACTAACTTTATTAACATTTCTTCATCTTTTCGATTTCTAATATTACCAAAACCAATTGCTCTTAAAAAACTATGCACTTTTCCCTCTATTCCGGAAATTCCCGTTCATTTCCTCTTAATTATAGAATTTACTAACTTTTTTGTTATACCA
>CALASV010000318.1 GCA_937888895.1 uncultured Clostridia bacterium
TGGCTTGTTCTATTTTCTAATTCTTTTAACTGCTTTGGAGCATTTGCAAGTAATTGAACCTTTGTCGAATACTCAAGTAACAAATTTTCTTTATATCCAATACTCTCAACATTTTTTTCAGCTTCAGATACAATCTCAATCAATTCTTGCAATATTTTTTCTTGTTCTTCTTTGAATGTACAAATTTCACTTTCAACCACCGGGAGCTGTTTCTTGGCATCCAAAGCATCTGCAAGAAATCTACATCCTGCATTATCAACATTGGAGCAACCAGCGTTCTGCAACAATTCTGTTCTTCTAAGCAAATCTGTTTTTCTTGCACTTAATTTCTGTACTTCCTGATTGATATAAGTTTTTTTGCTGTCTACAGCGTATACTTTTCTATCTCTTTCAGATTTTGCTTCCATCCACTTTGTTTGCAATTCTTTCATTTGACGAAACAGTTCTACATATCTTTCATACTCTGCAGCTTTCATTTTAATTTCTTCTTCATCCACAGGAACTTCCAATGCTGTCTTTGCAATTTGCTCTTTTTCCAATTTCTTTTTCAAATCATCAAGCTGAACTTCCTCATAATGCATTTGTCTTTGCAAATCAGATAATTCTTTCTGCTTTGAGCTAAAAATAGTTGCTTCTGTTGCAAGAGTTCTTTCCTGTTCCACCAATGCATTATGTTCTAAAACCTTAGCTTCTATCTCCGATTTACTGTCCAAAATCACTTGACTACTATTCACAATATGCTGTTGATTCTCTTTATTTTGCTCTGCATTTGCTCTTTTCGTTTCTAATGTTTTAATAGCTACCAATAACTTATTTCTTCTTTCATAAGCTTCTTGCTGATAAGATAGCGTCAATTTATATTTATCTCTTTCTGCTACTTTTTCAGCCATTTTTTCTTCTTGACTATGTAACTGTTTCTCTAGTAGCTCTATTTCTGCTGTTGGAGAACCATATCCTAAAATGGTATTCTTATGAATACTAATTTCTTGTTTTAAATTTTCATTTTTTGCATTAAATACTTTCTTTTTTTCCAAAGAAATCTTTTCCATTGCCTGATACACACCAAGTCCAAGAAGATTTCCTAAAATAATCATTCTATCTTCTTTCGATGCTTGAAGAAATAACCCATACTGGTCTTGCATAATCAAAGCACAAGACTTAAATGTTAAACAATCCATCCCTAAGACATTGATAATCTCCTCTTGTGTATCATCTACTCTTTCTTTAGAACGATTCTCCCATTCTCCATCCACAAACTCAGATAAATTCAAAGTAGGCTTTCCTGAACGAGCTCTTGTTCTTGTTACTCTATACATTTTCTCGCCAATACGAAATGTGAAAATTATTGAACCAGAACGAGTACGTTCGTCATTTCTTAACCAAGGAACTTTTACGGATGTACTCTTTCCCTCTCTTGATTCTTCATACAGACAATCAATAATTGCATCCATAAACAAACTGCTTTTACCAGCACCATTCTGACCATTGATAGTACAAAAACTAATATTCGAGAAATTAAACTTTTCTTCTTCATAGTTTCTATAATTTTTGACTTCAATTTCTACTGGTTCAAAAGCACCTGTTGTTGCTACCATAGAAATACTTGCTTCCGCTTCTGCAATTATAGGTCTTGCTTTCAAAATCAATTCTTGTATTTTTTCTTCTCTATACTCTTTTTCTGCTAAATACTTTCTAAGATTTTCTTCTGGAGTTACTGTATTTGACATATTATTTTTATCTGTAAACTGTCCCACCTGTAACGGAAGAATCTCCCAAACCATAAAAGCACCATCTTCCAATAACTTTTGCTCTAATACTGCTTTATTCAAGGCTTTATTATTCTCATAAGAACAACTATAAAGAATTCTTACAATCTTCCCCTCAACTGCTCTATTCCATCCCCAATAATTCATGGCTACTTCATCATAATGTCCAAAATTGAGAGCTGTAATATCTGTATCTGTAAATTCAAATGTAATAAACTCTCTATATGGAGTTTTATAAAATTTACTTTCCCAGTCAAAAGGCATTTTTTCATGTATCCAAAATCCTCTCTCTTGTCCCTCATCATTAAAATTCATTGCATTGATAGCACCAGAGTAGAAACAATTTGGAATATTTGGCACTGCTTGTGGTCTATGAATATGCCCTAAAGCTACTAAATCAAATTCCGCTGCTAACAAAGTTTCTCTTGTAAGAATTGGTTCAAACTGCGTTAACATCATTGCCTGTCCACTTTCTGCATTACAACCAGGAACTGTATAATGTGACATCAAGATAGATGGTTTCCCCACTTCACATTGTGCCTTTAAGCCCATCACAATATTTCCTAACTCTTTTGTAAAAACCTCATTCTCATCTTCTTTAGATAAGCCAGGATATTTTGCTCTAAATATACCTCTATCAAATCCCGGAAGTACTGCTATATCTGCTTTATCTGTTCTTAATACTTGTGGAGTAGTAATAATATCCACATTATCAATAAACTCAAAATGAGCAACCAATTCTTCAAAGGCTTCTAATGAATCATGATTTGGAGTGCCACGCATTACAACCACTTTATTAGAACAAGTAGAAAGTTCTAAAATAATACTTCTCGCTTGTAATACCTCTTTATGACTTCTTCCTTGCCATACCTCTGCTTTATGAAAAATATCTCCTGATACAAGCACTAAATCTG
>CALASV010000319.1 GCA_937888895.1 uncultured Clostridia bacterium
TATTTGCAACGGCATTGATTGATACGGGAAATAAGCTATACGACCCATTTTTTCACAAACCAGTCATTTTAGTAGATGGAAAGATGATGAAGGAAATGTTGGCATATTGTAAAAGAGAGTGTCCAGAGCGAATGCAGTATATTCCATTTCATAGTGTAGGGAAAGAACATGGCATGTTGGAAGGTATTATATTTGACAAAGTAAGTATTCAATGGCAAGGTAAAAAGTTACAGTTTCCTTCTGTTATTGCAGCAGCT
Organism: uncultured Clostridia bacterium; assembly: GCA_937888895.1. Lineage (GTDB taxonomy): Bacteria > Bacillota > Clostridia > Lachnospirales > Lachnospiraceae > SIG299. Next base: position 258 of record CALASV010000319.1, read on the forward strand.
ACAAGAGAAAATTTATATGAAGGCAAAGAATATCAAGTTATTTTTCATTGTGGATTATTAGAAGAAGGGTAGGAGGGTAAAACGTGCTAATTAAAATCGTAGTACCAGGACGAATGATGTTTCGAATGATGACAAGTGTAAGAGAATTATTATTTGGGAAGAGAGGAGAAATTCATTACATAGGAGGAGCAGAAGTACTACCAGCACCATTAGAATTGGTGGAAGAAGGAAAAATGATTGACTTATTGGAAATTGAAGGGGAAGAACGGGAAAAAGCAAAATCTATGTTAGTAGAGCATAATTTACGGTTGGTAGTGTATATTGCAAAAAAATTTGACAATACAGGAGTTGGAGTAGAAGATTTAATTTCGATTGGTACGATTGGGTTGATAAAAGCAATTAATACATTTAATCCAGAAAAAAACATAAAATTAGCAACGTATGCTTCTAGATGTATTGAAAATGAAATTTTAATGTATTTGCGTAAAAATAATAAAGTAAAATTAGAAGTTTCTATTGATGAACCTTTAAATGTAGATTGGGATGGAAATGAATTATTATTATCTGATATTTTAGGAACAGAAGAAGATTGTGTATATAAAACAATGGAGGATGAAGCAAATCATATCATGTTGTCACAGGCAATGAAACATTTAAGTGCAAGAGAACGTGTAATTGTAGATTTAAGATATGGATTAAATAGTCCTGATGGAAAAGAAAAAACGCAAAAAGAAGTAGCTGATATTTTAGGAATTTCACAATCTTATATTTCAAGATTGGAAAAGAAAATTATGAAACGATTAAAATCAGAGATTTTAAAGTTTGGTTGATGGAGCATGAATAATTCTTTCCAAAATGGTAAATGATTTACTGTAGAAAGTTTACAGGAGGTTATTCATCATGGTTGGATATCGAGTAGAAATATGTGGGGTGAATACAGCAAAACTTCCTTTATTGAAAAATGAAGAAAAAGAGGAGTTAATTAAGAAAGTAAAAGAAGGAGATACTGAGGCAAGAGAGGAATATATTAAGGGAAATTTAAGACTTGTTTTAAGTATTATTCAACGATTTGCAGGAAGTAATGAAAATGTAGACGATTTATTTCAAATTGGTTGTATTGGTTTAATTAAAGCTATTGATAATTTCGATTTATCACAAGGAGTAAAATTTTCCACGTATGCAGTACCTATGATTATTGGTGAAATTAGGAGATATTTAAGAGATAATAATTCCATTCGTGTCAGTCGTTCCCTTAGAGATACTGCATATAAAGCAATTTATGCAAGAGACTTGTTGCAAAAGACGATGGATAGAGAACCAACGATTGAAGAAATTGCAAAAGAATCTGGCATACCAAGAGAAGATATTTTAAATGCATTAGATGCGATTCAAGCACCGATGTCTTTATATGAGCCAGTATTTTCTGATTCTGGAGATACCCTATATTTGATGGACCAAGTAAGTGATAAGAAAAATAGAGAAGAAAATTGGATTGAAGAACTTTCGATTAAAGAGGCATTAAAAAATTTAACTAAAAGAGAACAAAATATTATTGAACTTCGGTTTTTTCATGGGAAAACACAAATGGAAGTAGCAGAAGAAATACACATTTCACAAGCACAAGTATCAAGGTTAGAAAAAACAGCATTAAAAAATATGAAAAATTATTTGAATCGGTAATAATGAAGTGGTAGAAAGCCTTAAATTTTTATGTTTTGAAGAATATGTTCAAAATATAAAAGTTTAAGGCTTTTTTGATTTATTATAGTATTTTTTTCTTTGGTAAAGATTTTTTATAAGTACTTGATTATTAAACTTAATGGGAGTAAAATGTACGAGGTTAAAAGTTTTGTCAAATTTTAAGGCAAAATAATAGTAAAAAATTATGAGGAGATGAAGTGTTATGTATGTATTATTTTTAGTGCTATGGATTATATTTAATGCCAATTTTACATGGGAAATTTTCTTTATTGGTGCAATTATATCTGCAGCACTCTATTGGTTTGTTTGTAAGTTTATGGAATATAGTCCAAAGAAAGACTTACAAGGTTTTTTACAACTAGGAAAAGTAATAAAGTATATTGTTATTTTGATAGTTGAAATTATTAAAGCCAATTGGCAAGTCATTTATTTTATTTTGACAAGCAAGTATGAGGTAGAGCCGAAATTAGTAAAGTTTAGAACGGATTTAAAAAAGGATTCTAGTAGAGCTATATTGGCAAATTCTATCACATTAACTCCAGGAACAATTACAGTGACATTAACTGGAAATGAGTATGTTGTGCATTGTCTAGATAAAGAATTAGCAGAAGGAATGCAAAATTCTGTTTTTGTAAAACAACTTCGACAAATGGAAAAAAGGAAAAAATAAGGAGGAAAAGGATGGAACAAGTATTTCATGTTTTTTTGATTATATGCATGATAATTTTAGCAATTTGTATGATTGCTTGTTTGGTTCGAGCAATTATAGGACCAAGAATTTCTGACCGTATTGTTGCTATCAATATGATTGGTACAATGACGATTATTATGATTACAATAGTGTCTTTATTGTTGCATGAAGGCTATTTAGTAGATGTAGCTATGATATATGCAATGCTTAGTTTCCTTGCAGTCGTTGTATTGACGAAAGTTTATATGGGAGTTTATGTAGAAAAACAAGCAAAGGAACAAAAGGAGGTAAAATAATGAGATATGTGATAGCAGGTATTTTATTACTGATTGGTATTAGTATTGCTTGTATTGCAACATTTGGTATTTTTAAATTCAAATATGTATTAAATCGAATGCATGCTGCTGCCATGTGTGATACATTGGCATTGATGATTTGTCTTCTTGGTGTTTCTGTATTGTATGGAATTTCTTATATTACATTAAAACTAATTTTGATTATTATATTCCTTTGGTTAGCGAGTCCTGTAAGTAGCCATTTGATTGCTCGTTTGGAAGTAACGACAAATCCAGAAGGAAAAGATAAGGAATACGAGGTGGAAGAATAATGGAACTGTTAATGACATTATTATTTATCGTGTTGATTGTTTGTGCAATTTATGTTTGTGTAGCAAAAAATTTATTAACTTCGATTGTTGTTTTTATGGCATATAGTGTGATTATGTCAATTATTTGGATGGTCATTGAGTCACCAGACTTGGCGATTACAGAAGCAGCAGTAGGAGCAGGAGTAACAAGTGTACTATTCTTTGTTACATTAAAGAAAATTCATGCCATGGATGACAGAAAGGAAGATACCGATGAGCAGGATTAGAGAGGATTATGAAAAAACAGCGTGGCGAAAACTTGTGCATTTTATTAATGGAGACGAACATGATGTTTCAGAAGAAGCTGGGTTTGAAGTAGAAACAGAAGCTACTTCTGTTCGTATTCATGAAGAATTTTTTGAAGAAGTTGAATGGAATCGAAGAAAAGAAGAAGCAGATGCCATGATTTCTAAATATGTGGATTGGCCAGAAACGAGAGGCGTTCAATATTTTAGAAAGTTATATCGATTGATGTCAGCAATACTTTGTGTAACGATTATTGTATTTTTATTAGTAACGGTAGCTGAACTTCCAGAGTTTGGTAATGCTGGAAATCCTATCAATAATGAGATGTATGAACGATATGTAGAAAAAGGTATGGAAGAAACAGGTGCCGTAAATATTATAGCAGGTGTAATTTTAGATTATCGTGCGTTTGATACATTAGGAGAATCTCATGTATTATTTATTGCAACTTGTTGTGTTATGATTTTACTTCGTTTGGATTCAAAAGAAAAGGGAAAAGCAGAAGAAAATGACCGTATTTATGAGCCAAAGAATGATGCTATTTTACAATACATAGCAAGATATCTTGTACCAATTATTATGTTGTATGGAATATATGTTGTATTTAATGGACATCTTTCTCCGGGAGGTGGTTTCTCTGGTGGTGCAATTATTGGTGCTGGTTTAATTTTATATTTGATTGCGTATGGATTTAAGAAAACAGAGAGATTCTTTACAGCGAAGACTTTTTCTGCTATTTCTGTAACGGCACT
>CALASV010000320.1 GCA_937888895.1 uncultured Clostridia bacterium
GACTCTACAATTGTATATACTATCACCAGTGGTATCATGATCCATGATAGATTATTATTCATATAATATAAATTCTTCAGTTCAAAAATGACCATCTGACATATTATTATTAAAACACTAGGAATACCTTGGGGAAATTTATAATTTATTTCTTTTGCATACAGATAATGCAAACAATTTATAATACATATAATTTCTAATAAAATATATTATTTCAAAATAATCTATTTATTATAAGTAATATTTATTATATAATTTTATTATTATTAAAATAGAAAGAAGGAATGGAGTTATGAGCTTAGAAAAAGAAAACTATGGTACACTCATTAAAAACTTACGAATTAAAACAGGTTTAACACAAAATCAAGTAGCCGAAGCACTTAATGTTACTCCCGGTTATATCAGTAATGTCGAAAATAACCGTACTGCTATGTCATTACGCATACTGATTTACTACGCAAAACTTACTGGTTGTTCCCTCGACTCTTTAGTAGGAAGACTTGAACCTGAATATTCCGAAACAGCATTGGATAGAAAATTATATAATGCTATACTTACATTAGACTCTGATACAAAAGAAAAATTATTAAAAACACTTGAAATTTGGAACTAATATTTTATGACTGGAGCTGTTGCACTAAGCAAAAAGACGACAAGATATACTCTTTCACTCAAAGAAATACTTTTATATCTTGTATGAAATTTACTTGGTACAACAGCTCCTTATTTTTTTCTATGCTATAGGTCGATAAAAGTTGATAGGAAAAGTTTGTAATTTTCTTCATATTATTTTAACATATAGGTAACATTTAGATAAAAATTTATATTACTAAAAAAGAAAGGCACTACAAGATTATGAACAACACAATATTCGAAATTATCGAAACAAAATCAGAACTTACCACAGAAACTCCTATCACTTATGGTATCGTCGCTTTCATTGTAAAAGATAATACAAAAATAAAAGCAGACGAAGTTTTAGATGTATCTCCTAATTTGAATTTTGTAAAACAATTAGTAGAAAAATTTAATCAATTCGATTTACACATAGAACATTTTAGAGATGTTTTATATGACTGCGTTTACGCAGAATATAGTGTAAATATATAAAATTCTATATTTTTTAGTACTTATAAACATACAATATCTTAATCACTTCTAATATAAAAATCTGTAGTTCTTTCTTTTTTATCATTTGGATAGTCGTAATCCACTTTGCTATTTGATGCAATAAAATTTTTATGTCAATCGGATAGTCGTAATCCGATTCGCTACTTACTCATCTCTTTTCTTACAAAAATATAGGGATTCTAATCGTTCTCTTAGAATCCCTATATTTTTAAACTTTATTTATCTACACTAAATTTATACACTGTCATTGTAGAATATTCTTCATAGGCCTTTACTACAGAAGACTTAAAGTATTCTTTTTCATTACATGCATCTGGAAACATTTGTGTTTCAAAGCAAATACCTTCTCTCTTTAAATACACTTTTCCACCTTTTCCTGTTGCTTTACCATCAATAAAGTTACCTGCATAAAGTTGCATACCTGGTAAGTCTGTAAATACTTCCATACGTCTTCCTGATTTTGGGTCATAAAGACTTGCTACATATTCTACATCTTCGCCAGAGTTATTTAATACATAATTATGGTCATAACCACCTGCTTGTGTAAGTGGTTCATAGTCATCATCAATTCTATCACCAATCGTAGTTTCTTCACGGAAATCCATTGGTGTTCCTTCTACTGGACGAAGTTCTCCTGTTGGAATTAAATTGTCATTGGTTGGAGTAAAGTAATCTGCATCAATAAATACTTTTTGGTCTAAAATAGTTCCAGAATCATGTCCTGCCAAGTTAAAGAAAGAGTGATTTGTTAAGTTAATAACAGTATCTTTATCAGAAACACCAAGGTATTCAATCGCAAGTTCATTTTCTTCTGTTAATGTATAAGTAACTGTAATATCTAAATTCCCTGGGAAACCTTGTTCCATGTCTGGACTTAAACGAGAAAGTTCAATACTTGCTTCGCCTTCTTCATTAAAGCATTCTACTTCATACATAAAGTTGTTATATCCTTTGAAACCACCATGCAAGTTATTTTCTCCATCGTTTTTGTCTAATTCATACGTTACACCATTTAATGTAAAGGAAGCATTTCCAATACGATTACCATTTCTTCCAATGAAAGCACCATAGTAAGTACCATTTTCATCATAGCCTTTTACATCATCATAGCCAAGAGCTACATCTGCCATCTTTCCATCTCTGTCAGGCACAATAATATGTACAATAGTTGCACCATAATCTGTAACAGAAACTTTCATACCATTTTCATTTTCCATTGTGTATAAGGTAGCCTTTTCGCCATTTTTTGTTGTACCAAAACTGCTCTTTGTAATCTTCATACGCCCTTCTCCATTCTGGGAAATTCCCTAAAATTTTCTTTTATAGTATACCATATTTCTCTTTATAAATCTATATAAAAAATTTCATTGCAAAAATAGTAGAAATATGTTAGCATACTTCTAAGCAATCGTGTTACAGGGTGTGTTGGCCTTCATTCTCGCAGAATGGAGGTGGTGCTTATGAAAAACCAATTCAGTTTTAATGACTTGATGCAGTTTGGAATATTTTTACTTGCACTACTGACATTCATTTACTTGATTTGTCACTAGTTTTGCAATAAAAAATAGCAAAACCACCCTCAAACTTTGACGAGTCGGGTGGCTATGCTATCAACTAACTGGTCAACCACTTTGTTGGCGATTGCTTTTTTTCTATCATTTGTTTATATAATAATACCATAAATATTATAAGTTGTAAAACATTTTTTTATTTTTTTAGTACTTGTGCCAATACATCCGACAATGGTTCCATTGCATTTCTTGCTTCTTCTACTGTATTTTGGTCTGTTCCTAATTCAATTAATAAATATCGCTCTGCTAGGTGCATATTGTAGCGATAATCTTTCAAAAAAATTTTATTCATCAATCCGGGATACATTTCATCTCCCAACAATTTCATTTGAAAGCTAAAAGCAAGATTATCTAACAAATTTTTATTAGGTAAGTAACTTAATACTCCTTGTGTATTTCGACAAAGTCCATTAAACAACATTACTTTTGCCACTTTTTTTCCTTGTATTGTAGCAACTCTTTTTGTTCCTGCATCTCGATGCAAGTCAATAATTACCTCTATGGATGGATATTTTTTTAACAATTGTTCCATATATACTAAAGCATCATTATATGCGTAATTTCGATTATTTTTTCCGTCTTTCATATCAAATAATGTCGTATCATGCAATACTTGATATCCATGCTTTTCTGTCAAATATTGTGCTAATAGTTCTCCCATTCCTACCACAGTATCTTTCGTTTCTCCACTTTTACTATCTATAAAGCTTTCCGAACCATGCGTATGATAAATTAAAATTTGTGGTGCATCTTTTTTCTCTATGGATAAATCTTTTTCTAAAAAATATTCTACATTAAATTCTTTTTTTGTCATCTTCGTTGTAGCATTTACTATGTAAAACGTTTCTTTTAAGTAATCTAAATTTAACAAATTGTCTAACAAATATTTCTTCCCAATAATTCCATCTAATTGTGGATAATATGCTGGCGAAAAATAAACTTGCAATCCAGAGACCGTTTTCTCCTCCAAAGGTTCTTCTGTTGGTGATGGTACAACTACTATCATTTCTTCTTGGTTTCGTTCTACTAATTCTTCATTACCAGAAGCGTAGGAAAGTATAGAATCCCCTACGCTTCTTTGCTCGTCCTCTTTTTGCAAAACAATCTCTCCTTGAGCATATTCTAAAATAGTACTTTCTTTTGAATCCTTATCTGATAAAAAAGTTTCTAAAAAATTTCCTTCTCCATTTTTTCCAAATACTGATTTTATCTTATTCCAAGGAACTATTTGACAAAAACATAAAGTAACCAATAAAAATAATAATAGTTTTATTTTTAACATACTCTTATCTTTCGGAAGTCTTGTATAAATTCTTGCTCGAAAACGATACAGATTACGTTTCATTTTATTCAAACCAAGCCCTCCTATTCCTTCTTCTTTTCTAGAAAAAATTTCTATATTATCCTTTCTAAAAAATGAGAAAGAATCTTTTCACTATCCTCTCGCTTTTTTCTTACTCACTCGATTGATACCTCCTGCCAATAATTCACTCACATATTGTACGGAACTATCGATATTTCTTGGCATAACAAACAAAGAAGTCACATCTTCTGCTACATCATCTCTTGCAATCGTTACAGCGTCTAACACCGTAGGTACTCCAATTGCTATGACAGGACAACCTAATGTTTCCTTATTTAATTGTTTTCGATTATTACCTACACCTGCTCCTGGACTAATTCCAGTATCTGTGAGTTGAATCGTTGTATTTAAGCGTTTTGGACTTCTTGCTGCTAAAGCATCTATAACAAGTACAATATCTGGATGTGTTTCTTCCACAATTCCACGAAGTAATTCCATCGTTTCCATTCCTGTCTGTGCCATAACTCCAGGTACTAAAGCACTTACTTTTCGATATCTTTTTAACTGCTCACTTGCTTCTTTCTCCACTGGAAATAAATGTCTGGTCACTAAAAGCTGGTCTATCGTCAAAGGTCCTATCGCATCTGCCGTTACCTCTCTATTTCCAAGTCCCACGACTAAAATATGCTCTGCTGCCTTTTCTGCTAACAACGCTCGAAGTTGCTTTTCTAACTCTCTCTCTGCTTTTTCCTTTAATTCTTCTTCCTCTTGCAAAAGTTCTGGTAACTCCATTGTAATATATGTGCCAATTGGTCGTTCCATTACTTTTGCACCCTCCTCTGTACGAATTTGTATCGTCGTAACTTTCATCGAATGGTCTTCATTCCAAACTTCTTTTACTGCTACTCCACTTACTTCCACATTCTTATCAGAAACTATCCTTTCGTTCACTACCTTACCCACTTCTAAACTATTTGCTTCTATAATTAAGTCGCTTCTCATGTTTCTCTCCTATTCTTTATATCATCACATAAAACACTACTATTATTATGTAACAACTAAGAAAAAAAATACTTTTTTTCTTAAATGAGTTCTTGACATTTCTTATTTTATGCATTATGATGATACAGTATGTTCTTAGTGAAACGTCCGTGTCCTGTTTCATTAAGACAAGATCATGCACGAAGAAAAAACAAGTTTATTTGCATTGGAGGTGTTTTCGTTGGCTAATATTAAATCTGCAAAGAAGAGAATCAAAGTTATTGAAGCTAAGACATTAAGAAACAAAATGATTAAGTCTAAGGTTAAGACTTTAGTAAAGAAGGTTGAAGCTGCTGTTGCTCAGAGTGATAAGGCTGCTGCTGCAACTGCATTAACAGAAGCTGTTGTTGCTATCGACAAGGCTGCTGCTAAGGGCATCTTCCATAAGAATACAGCTGCTAGAAAGGTATCCAGACTCACTAAGGCTGTTAACAAAATTGCTTAATATATAACTATTCAGTAGAAAGGACTTTATTCTTTCTGAGTAATTATAAAGACTTATAAAATTCCAAACGCCGTAGTGATGCTATGGCGTTTTTTATTTCCTAAAAATAAATTAAAGGAGACTATTATTATGAAAGTAACTTCCGTAAAAGGAACAAACGACTATTTACCAAAGGAAACTGCCCTGCGTGACTATTTACAGGGAAAAATTTTAGAAACCTATCGTTCTTGTGGTTTTGAACGTATTACTACCCCTATTTTAGAAGATATTGAAAACTTAGATAAAAGTGAAGGAGGAGAAAACTTAAACTTATTATTTAAAGTATTAAAGCGTGGAGAAAAATTAACAGAAGCTATCGAAAGTGGTAATCCAAAAGAATTATCCGATATTGGCTTACGTTATGATTTAACATTACCATTATCTCGTTACTATGCTTGTAATCGTAGTAAATTAAACACTCCTTTTAAAGTAATTCAGTTAGACCGTGTATTTCGTGCAGAACGTCCTCAAAAAGGTCGTTTACGCGAATTTGTACAATGTGATATTGATATTTTAGGTTCTTCTTCCATCAACTGTGAAGTAGAATTGATTGATACAACAGCAAAAGCATTACTTGCGATTGGCATTGAAAATTTCAAAGTTCGTATTAACGACCGTCGTATTTTGAAAAACTTAATTACTTCTGCTGGATTTACTTTAAAAGATGCTGATAGTGTATGTATCACTTTTGATAAGTTAGATAAAATCGGAACAGAGGGTGTTCGCAAAGAATTGTTAGAAAAAGGCTTTGCCAAAGATGTTGTCGAAAAATTCGTTACTATGATGGAGAACCGTCCATTTACATTAGAACATGCTAGAACTTACTGTACAGATACCGAAGCAATTGATAGTGTAGATTCTATTATCAATCTCATTCATCAATTATCCAACAATCGTTATGAAATTGAATATGATTGCTCTCTCGTTCGTGGACAAGGCTATTACACAGGTACCATTTTTGAAGTAGAATCTTTAGATTTTGGTAGTTCTATTGCCGGTGGTGGTCGTTACGACAATATGATTGGAAAATTTATTGGCGAAAGTGTACCAGCAGTAGGTTTCTCGATTGGATTCGAACGTATTGCTAGTATTTTAATGGATAAACAAACTTCCATTCAAGCATCTAAAAAGAAACTCGCTGTTATTTACCCCGCAAACGATGTTGTCAATGCGATTAAAAAAGCTGATGAATACCGTTCAGAATATGACGTTACATTATTTGAAAAACCAAAGAAAGTTGGAAAATTATTTGGTAAATTAGAAGATGTCGGCTTTTATGCTTGCTTGATTACAGATGAATCTGGAGAATTAAAAGTATTACAAAAATAATCGAAATATAATAAAGGAGAATTTTATTATGGCGATATGGAAAGAATTTGAAATAGAATGTACCGAATATCTTAATAAAAAATTTGGTGCATACGCAAATTTTATTCATCAAGGTGGTTCTGATTCTACTATACCAGATATCTTAGTAAAAACAAATAGTGGAAATACCTTTTATATTGATGCAAAACATTCTCCTGCCCAATGTGGACAATTTGTTTTACTTCCTAATCTCGAAACAAAAACTTTTGAATATAGTCATCAAAATGTAACTCAATTCAATCCATATACTGAAATGATTATAACATTTATGAATGAAAATTTTGATGAATTTAAAGCAACTGGAACATCTGGCAAAGATATTAATATACCAAATAGTTCTAATATCTTTGCAAATTGGATTATTCAAACTTACAAAGAAAAAGGTGTCAAATTCTTTATAACAAATGGTTATACCATTTTACCTATTGACCATTTCCTTGAGTATTTTGATGTTACAGCTAAGTATCGAATTAAAAGAAGTGGTTCTAGTAATGTTGGAAAAAGTAAACTTGAATCTGTAAAAAATTACATTAATTCACATGACTATATTATCACCAATTCACGTATTGCAGGTGATAAACTATTCATAGCTTCTCCTCAACAATTACATGAACAACGTTTTTTGCTTCGTGGAATTGAATATATGTTCTCCCTTCGTGAAAACGAATATGAACTTAGAAAACTTTCCAACACATATAATGCTAATGTTATTTTTTCAATTAAATATAAATCAACAGTACCAGGAATGACTGACAATAATTTCATTTATTGTTTAATGTAAAATTTATATATTAATCTAAAATATATCAACAAGCGATGTTGCAAAATGAAAAATTTAATCAAAATATAATAATTATCTTTGACAATCCTATATATTTTGAAGATATCTTTCATTTTGTAACATCTTCTCTATATTTTTTCTCTTTTATTTATTATTTTTTCTTTCCAATGCTTCTCCAATTTCTACTGCTATAAACTGTAACACATCAATCACTACCGAATTTCCAAATTGTTTATATGCTTGAGTAGCATTCTTACAAATCTTATACGAATCAGGATACCCCATAATTCTCGCACATTCGCGTGGATGTAACTTTCTTGTCTTTCCATTAATGAAATAACCTCCTGTTTTTGCAAAAATACCTCCACCATATGCTGAAAGAGTAATTGCAATTCCTTTTGTACTATAAATTCTTTCTCCTTGTCCCCCTTTATTAACAATACCTAATCGAATAGCTTTATTACTATATTGCGTATCTTCAATCCCATTATAATAAGTATCCTGCCTTTCAACATACAAATCTTTTACCATCTCCTCATCATCAAGAAGAAAATCTTCCACATGATGTGTTAATATAAATGGCTTTGGATATACAAAAGAATCAACCATTAAATCATTTCTAAAACATACCATATAAATTCTTTCACGTTTTTGAGGAACACCATAATCTACTGCATTCAAAACTTTTGCATAAAAAATATACCCTAATTCCTCCATAGTGCCTCTAACAACTTCTAATGTTTTTCCATCATCATGGGTGGCAAAATTTTTCACATTTTCCATAAAAACTACTTTTGGTTTTTTTGCTTTCACAATCCTTGCTACATCAAAAAATAACGTTCCTCGACTATCTTCAAAACCTCTTTGTTTTCCACTAATAGAAAATGCCTGACAGGGAAATCCTGCACAAAGAATATCATGGTCAGGTATTGTATTTTCATCAACTTGGGTAATATCTCCTTCTGGAGTATCTCCAAAATTATTCTCATACACTTTTTGTACTGGAATATCCCATTCACTCGAATAAACACAAGAGGCACCTAAAGACTCTAAAGCAATTCTAAATCCACCTAATCCAGCAAATAAATCTATAAATGAATATCCCTTTAATGATTTTTTTTCAATATCAATCATTATAAAAACTCCTTTTTCATTTTCTACAATTATAGTACAGTATACTACAATTCTCAACAAAAACTATTTTTAAAATTATTCCATTTGAAATAAAAAAGCCAATAAACTAAAACCTAGCTTACTGGCTTTCTTTTTTATTATCCAAAACTCTTTGCCCAATCGGTCTTTAACAAGAATATGACAAACACAATACCACTTAACGACCATGTTAATGGATATGCCCATGAAATCATATAAAATTCATTGACAAATCTTAATGCTGTTGTTACATATAAAATTCTAACACCACACCAAAATACTAACATCGTTATCATTGGCACAATTGCCTTTCCACAACCACGAAGTACACCTGCTGCACAATTAGAAAATGCTAATAAGAAAAAGAACAGACATACCACTCGCATATGCATTTGTCCATAAGCAATGGCTTCTGGTGTATCAACAAAAATTCGCAATACATATTTTGCTCCGAAAAACATGGCAATTCCTACGATTTCTGCCATTACCATACCTGCAATTAAACCAAGGAATGCTCCTTTTTTTGCTCGTTCTGGCTTACCTGCTCCTAAATTTTGACTAATAAATGTAGGTAATGTCATAGATACACTCATAATTGGTAAAAATGCAATTCCTTCTAATTTTGCAAATGCACCATATCCAGACATTGCATAAGGTCCAAAACTATTGATATTCGTCTGTACTACCATGTTTCCAATACTAATAACAGAGTTTTGTACTCCTGTTGGCAAACCTTGACGAATGACTTCTAACATTACTTTCTTATGGAATTTTAATTTTCTAAAATCCAATCGTATTGTTTCATCTTCATTTCTACACATTTGAATAATACAAAGTACTGCACTTAACCCTTGTGCAATTACCGTTGCAATACCTACACCAGCTACACCCATATCAAATGCTATTACAAAAATAAGGTCTAACACAATATTTGTAATAGAAGAAATAGCTAAATAATATAATGGACGAAGACTATCTCCTAATGCTCTTAAAATCGACATACCAATGTTATACATAATAACAGTAGATACACCAGCAAAATAAATCGTAAAATAAGTACGGGAACTTGGCATTACTTCTTCTGGAACTTTCATCCAAACTAATAAATGTGGAACAAGAAGTAGTCCAACAATTGTGGAGGCAATTGAAGCAATGATGCCAAACAAGAAATTCGTATGTATTGCTTTTTGTATCATTTCCTTATTACCAGCTCCTACATAACGGGAAATAATAACACCACCACCAATACCAATACCATTAAAAAAACCAATAATTAAAAACACCAAACTACCTGTGGAACTAACTGCTGCAAACGCATTATTATCTGCAAAATTTCCTACAACCCAAGCATCTGCCATGTTGTAAAACTGTTGCAACAATTGTCCAAAAAAGATTGGTACTGCAAAAGAAATCATTCCTTTTACAATTGGACCATTCGTCAAATCGACTTTTGCCTTTTGTTGCTTCCCAAACATATTTTTTGCCTCCTTTTTGTTTTGGTCACTCTTATATTAAAAACGAACTACTTCGTCCGTTTTTTACAAAATAACAAATTTTACTACATCATAATAATTGTAACTCTTATTTTTTTATGCGTCAAGCTAAGTCAAAAAGGAGTTTCTAAATTTATTATAAAATGTCAATCGGATATTCGCAATTCGCTTTGCTACTTGCTCATAACCGAATAGCTACTATCGTAGCTCATAAAATAAGTCCTCACCCACCACTTAATGCTCTACGCATCCCTCGTGGGGACTTATTTGATTTGGTTAAATCGCTTCCAAAATAATATAAATACCTAGACAAATCAGTACAACAGGCACAATAATCTGTTTATACTTCAATAAAAATTTTCGCAAATAAGGTAAACTAGACAATGTTTTTCCTAAAAAACACCAACAAAAAACCTTTGGATAATTCTGGTTGTTCTTCTTCATCATTCTCAGATTCGTTTTTGAAATATCCCACCCCTTCTTTGATACCAATTGCAATTGGTATCAAGCCTAAAAATCCAATATACTGTTCTGGTACAAATTGCAAACCATACGCTCCAAAACAACTAAGTAATACCAAAATTCCAATTCCAACATACTTACCAGCAAAAATAGATTGTACTTGTTTTTTTGTCGTCGCTTGAGCAAAAAACAACATATCTAAAAATAAATCATCAATTGTTGTAGCAATAAAACACATAATTGATGCAATTACTACTTCTATCATATTCCGTTCTCCTTTGTTTTTTGTTTTCATTGTACCACAATATAAATTCTAAAAACAATCTCTTATTTCTCATTGACTGTTAAAAATATCCCTATTATAATAAACTTAGAAAGGAAGTGATTATTATGGCATTAGCTCAAATGCAACTTTATACAGAAGAAGACTACTATAATTTACCAGAAACAATACGAGCAGAATTAATTGATGGTTATCTTATTTATAACCAAGCTGCTCCAAGTAGAATTCATCAAACTACATTAAGCGAATTACATGCTACCATTCACAATTATATCAAATCAAAAAATGGTGCTTGTCGTGTTTATCCTGCTCCATTTGCTGTAAAATTACAAAAAAATAAAAATACGATTGTTGAACCTGATATTAGTGTCATTTGTGACCGTAATAAATTAACAGAACGTGGATGTAATGGTGCTCCTGATTGGATTATCGAAATCATTTCTCCTAGTAATTCTAGTCATGACTATATCACAAAACTTGGGTTATATGCAGATGCCGAAGTTAGAGAATATTGGATTGTAGATCCTATCAAAGAGAGAGTATTGGTATATTATTTAGAACAAATGAATTTCAAAGTAGAAATTTATACCTTTCAAGATACCATTAAAGTCAATATTTATGATGACTTCTCTATTAATTTTTCAGAACTTAACTTGCAATAATAATTCCCCACTTCTCATTGTTACATTTGAAGTGGGGAATCTATTTTAACCAATCATTGTAAATCCAAATTCAATTTCTTTTTCCGAAACTCTATATTTCTGTCTTAACTGTGTACCACAGGAAGCCGAACCTACACCACAGTTCTTATAGTCAATACGAACGTGTACCAAACCATCTGCCTTTAATTCATCAATATGCATTGCATCTGCCAATGCTTTTGTACTATATTCAGATACATTGATATCAAATTCTTTGTCTGCTACAAATTTCATATCATTTTGTAATTCTAATACTTTACATTCTGTATGATTTCCATGTTCTTGTGGCATAATGTAAGGAACATATTCATCTTTTGCTGTACTTTCAAACCAATTTGTCGTTGTTTGTAATGTCATATCACAATAATTTTCTGCTGAACCTCTACCATAATAACGGAAGTTTTCTGCTTCTTTCGAGAATCCAAACTCAAATCCTACTCTTTGTAACCAAATACAATTTTCTCTTATATTGGCAGAAAGTTTTACTTGCATTACACCATCATTATAAAATACAAAATCTATCTTATACTGAAGGAATGGCATTCTTCCTACACCAGCAATACTACCTAAAACAGAGATTACATTATCTTCACATTTGATTTCTTTGAAAAGATTAAATCCTCTATCTAAATTCTCTGCTTCCCAATTGTTAGAATATATCCATTTTGCTTTCATGTTACGCTCATTGTCAATTGGAGCACGCCATGCTGTCAATTCCATTGGCTTTAACAATAAATCTTTTTCTGCTTTCTGAATCTTAGTAAGTTTTCCTGTATCTTTCGAAATAACATAACAAACTTCACCAGTCTTCACTGCAAACTCATGCTTACCTTCTTCGATAACAACTTTGTCAAACTCTGTTGGTTTTTCTGCTTCTTTTATAACAGTTGGAAGTGCAAGTTGTGTCATTGCTACTTCATATCCTGTTGCATCATATAACTTACATAATGCATAAGCTCCTAATGTACAAGTTTCTGGAATCCAAATTTCAACTTCTGTACTTTCCTTTGGATTTAAATCTAACCAATATTCTCTTTTATCTACTACCTGACCATCCACATTGATTTCAACAACAAATGCATATTCTTTCAAGTTTGTAAAATCATATAAATTTGTTACTTTAATTGCATTTTCTTTTAATTCAAATTTAGCATATTGATATACATATTTTGCATTCAAAGAACCTGCCTTAAACTTTCTATCATGTGTTACTAAACCATCAGAACAGAAGTTGGCATCACTTGTTAATTCACCAAAATCTCCACCATACTTTGGAACACCATTATCAATAAATGTGTGGTCAGCCCACTCCCAAATACAACCACCAATAATCTTTGGATATTGGTAAATAAAATCCCAATAATCCTTGACATCACCAGGACCATTACCCATTGCATGACTATATTCACAAAGGAACAATGGAAGATGCATTTTTTCATCCAACGCATAATCCTCCAAATAACCATACCAAGGATACATGACAGAATGCATATCTGGTCTATCATAGAACGAAGCATCGTTATGCTTACCATTACCTTGAGATGCTCTTGAAGCATCTTCACAATGAATGAGTCTTCGTTTATCTTTTTCTCTTAACCAAAGAATCATATCATAATTGTGCTTACAATGACCACTTTCATTTCCTGTAGACCAAGAGAAAATACATGGCTGATTTTTATCTCTCTCATAAGCACGTTCCATACGTTCCATATATGCAGGTAACCATTCTGGCTGATTTCCTATCCATTCTTCGTTATCAATGACATCATAACCTGTACCACCCGGAGTACGATTACCAAAACCATGAATTTCAATGTCAGTTTCCAACATTACATAAAAGCCCATTTGATTACAAAATTCTAAGAATTTTGGTGTTGGAGGATAATGAGAAGTTCTTACACAGTTTATATTTAACTGTTTCATTTTCTCTAAATCCAACATCAATTCTTCATCAGTCATTGTATAACCATTCGTTGGATGAGTATCGTGATGGTTTACACCTTTTAATTTTACTTCTACTCCATTTACTGTAAAAGCACCCCTCTCATTTATTCCATAAGTTACAAAACCAACACTCTGACGAATAACTTCGTCCTTATAAGTAAATACAAGAGAATACAAATATGGTTTTTCTGCATTCCATAACGTTGGATTTTCTACCTCAAAATATGTAGTACCATCAGCAAACTTAGATTCTAATAATACACCATCTCTGTCATATAAACTAACTTCTGCACTACCTTCAATTGTAACATTGATTC
>CALASV010000321.1 GCA_937888895.1 uncultured Clostridia bacterium
GCGAAGATACTCGCGCTGCTCGCCAAGGTTGGGAAGATGGAGATGAAGTGGTAGTAACACTGGATAATTTGTTAGCGTATTACTGCTTGAAATTGACTTATGATGGTACGTCAAAAAAATGGACAACTACAGTAATGGAACCTAATATGCGTACAGGTGTGTTTGGAGAAGGGGATATTTCTAATCTAGCGATTGAATTATTTGGAGATGAAATTGATACAATTCGTATTTTTGATGTAGATAGTCAGCGTACGGTGGAGAGAATTTCAGAGATAACAATATTTCCAGCAGGAGAATACTTGTTTACGAAACAAGAACTAAATCAAGGAAAAGAAAAAATTTTAGAAGAAGCAAAAAAGACGGAACATTTACTTCGTAAAGAGAGAAAAAATGAAGAAGGAATGCGAGTTCGTCGTACTGTAGAAGAATTTTTGGAAAATTTGGAATATTGTTTTACTCAAGTGGCATTGGATTCTTATGTGACATATTTTTGTAAGGAAACCGTATCCTTTTTTGATTATTTTGATGAGCATACATTATTTGTGTTAGATGAACCCACTCGTTTAGTGGAAAAAGGAGAAACAACAGAAAATGAATTTAGACAAAGTATGATAGGGCGATTGGAAAAAGGGTATTGTTTGCCTTCTCAAGCTAATGCTATTTTTTCGTATAAAGAGTTGATTAATGCGTTTAGTAATCGAACCACATTGTTATTATCTACCTTAGATTATTCGTTTGAGTTGTTAAAAACAAATGCGAAATATGATATTTCAGCGAAAGCAGTGAATCCATATAATTCTAATTTTGAATTATTAGTGAAAGATTTAACAGCATGGAAAAAGAAACAATATCGTATGATAGTCGTTACTTCTTCTGCTACAAGAGCTTCTCGTTTAGCAGAGGATTTAAGAGGATATGAATTACCAGCATTTTTTGATGATAATCCAGAACGGTTCGTACAAAAAGGCGAAATTATGGTAATTCAAGGAAACTTGCGTCGTGGTTTTGAATATCCTGCACTGAAATTTGTTATGATTTCGGAGAGTGATATTTTTGGTGCAGAAAAGAAGAAAAAGAAGAAAAAGACGCAGTATAGTGGACAAAAATTACAAAGTTTTCATGAATTAACGTATGGAGATTATGTCGTACATGAAGACCAAGGGGTAGGAATTTATCGAGGAATTGAAAAAATAGAAGTAGATAAAGTAACAGCAGATTATATTAAGATTGAATATGGTGGTGAAAGTTTTCTTTATATTTCTGTGACGGGATTAGACCGTATTCAAAAGTATGCAAGTGCAGATGCAGCAAAGAAACCAAAATTGTACAAGATGAATTCGCCCGAGTGGAAACGTACCAAAACGAAGGTACGAACTGCTGTAAAAGAAATGGCAGCAGAATTAGTCAGGTTATATGCAAAACGTCAGCAAGAGAATGGGTTTGTATTTGCAGAGGATTCGGTTTGGCAAAAAGAATTTGAAGAAATGTTTCCATTTGAGGCAACAGATGACCAATTGAAAGCCATCGAAGACATAAAACGAGATATGGAAAGTAAGAAGATTATGGACCGTTTGATTTGTGGCGATGTTGGTTATGGAAAAACAGAGGTTGCTATTCGTGCTGCTTTTAAAGCAGTAGAAAATGGAAAACAAGTAGTTGTACTTGTGCCAACAACTATTTTGGCACAACAACATTACAATACATTTACAAGTCGTATGAGAAATTTTCCAATTAATATTGGTATGCTTTCTAGATTTCGTACTCCTTCTCAGCAAAAGCAAGTATTAGATGGTTTGGAACGAGGAGCTGTAGATATTGTGATTGGAACACATCGAGTATTATCCAAAGATGTGAAATGTAAAAATTTAGGATTGCTAATTGTTGATGAAGAACAACGCTTTGGTGTAACTCACAAAGAAAAAATTAAACAAATGAAAACGAATATTGATGTATTAACATTAACAGCAACACCAATTCCAAGAACATTACACATGAGTTTAGCAGGAATTAGAGATATGTCAGTATTAGAAGAACCACCAGTAGACCGATTGCCAATTCAAACTTTTGTGATGGAGCATAATGATGAAATTATAAAAGAAGCAATTCATCGTGAATTAACAAGGGGTGGGCAAGTATATTATGTGTATAATCGAGTGAATGGAATTGAAGATGTTGCATCTCGTGTGGCAAATCTTGTACCAGAAGCAGAAGTTGCTTATGCACATGCTCAAATGAGTGAACGGCAATTAGAAAAAATTATGTATTCCTTTATCAATGGTGAAATTGATGTATTGATTTCTACAACGATTATTGAAACAGGTTTGGATATTTCTAATGCAAATACAATGATTATTGATGATGCAGACCGTATGGGTCTTTCGCAATTATATCAATTGCGAGGTCGAGTGGGGCGTTCTAATAGAACTTCTTATGCATTTTTAATGTATAAACGTGATAAAGCGTTAAAAGAAATAGCAGAAAAAAGATTACAAGCAATTCGACAGTTTACAGAACTTGGTTCTGGATTTAAAATTGCGATGCGTGACTTAGAAATTCGTGGAGCTGGAAATTTACTCGGAGCAGAACAAAGTGGTCATATGGAAGCAGTAGGATATGATTTATATTGTAAGATGTTGAATGAGGCTGTATTACAAATGAAAGGCGAAGCACAGGAGGAAGATTCTTTTGAAACATTGATTAACTTAGGAGTGGATGCTTATATTCCTTCTACTTATATTCGAAATGAAGTTCAAAAATTAGATATGTATAAGCGAGTGGCATGCATTATGTCCGAAGAAGATGTAGACGATTTATCAGAAGAACTAGTGGACCGTTATGGAGATATTCCAGCAGAATTTGATACTTTGTTGCAGATTGCATTATTAAAAGCTTCGTGTCATAATGTATATATTAGTGCTTTAGTTCGAACAAATGAAGAAGTAAGATTAAGTATATATCCACAAGCAAAATGGAAGATGGAATTGTTACAGCCATTTTTAGAACAAAAAAAACATTGTTTGAAATTTGTATTAGAAAAACAACCATATTTTATTTATCAGTTCCCAAAAAAGAAAAAAGCAATGACTTCAAAAACAGAAGCCGATTGGAGAATTGGTCTATTGAAAGAGTTAGTAAAAGATTTTGAAACTTTAGTCGAATAGCTACAATAGTGGCTATTCGATTATGAGTAAGTAGCGAAGATTATGAATATTGGTGTAACTAGAATAGTTATGATAGTGGCTATTTTGTTATGAATAAGAAAAAATTATTGTCAGGATTATCAACTGCAGCAGTTGCAGCAGTTGCGGAAGGTGTTTCATCCCTGTGTAATTCGTCATATCCGAATGATTGTCTGTTCATGTAAGTATCACCTCTTTTGTAAGAAAGACTCATCTACAGTGATTATACTATATGTGTGAAAAATAAGCAAAACAAAGCTCTTTACTTGCATGGTATTTTGTTTTTTGTTATGAGAAAAGATCATGGTGTTAAATCTATGATTAAAGAACTAGAAGAAATATATAAAGTAGAAGTTATAGCTAAGGACAAAGGTTTTTATATAGTTAAATGTAATGTTTAGTGATAATACTAGACATTTTTTTAATACTTATGTGAATATAATTAAAGGTGTGTGGAGAAATTACAGAGTAATTTCGGGGTAGCGAAGCGGAAGTTAATAAAAAATAAAACTTTTGAAGGGAAATTTTTGTAAAGTTATTGACTTATTTACTAAATGCTGATAAACTTATAAATTGGTAACACATCTTTTAATGTGGCTTATTTTGGAAAAAAATCTAGGTATTGGGGTGAAAATTAATGGCTTATAAAGTAAAGCAAAGTGGTGATTATAGAAAGAGAAGAAACTTTTCTATGATCAAAAATTCACTAGCAATTAGTGATTTATTAGAGGTTCAAACTGAATCATATAAATGGTTTACCTCTGAAGGGGTTAAGGAAGTATTTGAAACTTTTTCACCTATTGAAAGTTTCTCAGGTAGTTTATCTTTAGAATTTGGTGAATATGAATTTGGTACTCCTAGATATTCTATTAAAGAATGTAAGGATAGACAAATTACTTATGCTGCACCTTTAAAAGTACAAACTAGACTATTTAATAATGAAACTGGAGAAGTTAAAGAACAAGAAATATTCTTAGGTGATATGCCTTTAATG
>CALASV010000322.1 GCA_937888895.1 uncultured Clostridia bacterium
AAATCCTCCCTTACTACTGTTTCCATTATAGCATAGAAATTCATCTTATTTCTTACATTTTTCTTACATTCATTGATTATTATTTAAGCAAATTACGAATATCCGATTATTTTAATCTCTAAAAAGTTTGTCGTGCCTCATTTTCAATATTTATTGCGATTCTAATAGTGATATGATATAATTTATTATTATAATATTATCGAAAGGAAATTCGTCAATGAAATATTTAATTGTTGTAGATATGCAAATAGATTTTATTACTGGTGTTCTTGGTAGCAAAAATGCCGAAGCAATCGTTCCTAATGTAGTAGAAAAAGTTAAAAATTTTGATGGAACAGTTATTTTTACACGCGACACACATTTTGATAATTATATGGAAACACAAGAAGGTAAAAAACTTCCTATTGCACATTGTATAAAAAATACTACCGGTTGGCAGTTGTGTGAAGAACTTTTACCTTACGCAAAAACAATTATTGATAAAGTGACCTTCGGCAGTATAGAACTTCCTCAAACTTTAAAAGATTATGATGAGCCAATAGAAGAAATTGAATTGTGTGGATTGTGCACAGATATCTGTGTTATTTCTAACGCGATGTTATTAAAAACTGCATTTCCAGAAGTTCCGATTTCTGTTGATTCTTCTTGCTGTGCTGGTGTTACAGTGGAAAGCCATACTACTGCCTTAAATGCAATGAAAGCTGTGCAAATATCTATTATATAATCGAGAATAACTAAAAACTTAGTGTATTGGAGGAATACGTTATGATAAAAAGTTTAGGTGTAAAAGTTTATAGTATGTTAATTGTATTGGTTGTCGCATTTATGGGGTACAACTTAATTGCAAATCTTGGATTGAATGAATCCAAAAGTTCCATTTCCAATTTGTCAAATATTTATTTAAAAATGCAACAAAACAACGAAGTTGTTAGCAAATATGTAGCAGAAATTCGTTTGTATAGCAATTTAATTATATTATATCCAAGAGAAGAAAACCGTATCATTATGGCAGGAGAAGTCCCAGGTTTTGTAGATATTATTGATACAGCTTTTGATGAAATGCAAGACTTAGCAGAAGATACCAATAATAAAGAACTTATAAATTCCTTGAAAACATATCGAGAATCTACATACGATTTGGAGCAAAACGTTTTAAATACAGCAAATTTAAAACTATCAGGAGATGTAGACGGAGCAACTGCTTCTCATAATTTAATGCGTGATATTGTAATTGTTTTACAAGAACACCAAAATATATTTGCAGAAAACTTAAATACTGCTGCTACATTAGATGCTAAGACTGGTCTGCAATCTGCAGCATTTATTCAAAAAATTGCGATGCTTATTAATTTGATTATTTTATTATTAGCTGGTATTGTATTTTTTATTGTCAGTCATTCTGTTATCCGACCAGCAAAATTGGCAACCAATCAAGTAAATGCAATTATTGAAGGAATTGAACATAATGAAGGTGATTTAACAAAAAGAATTCAAGTAAAAACAAAAGATGAAATTGGACAGCTTTCCATAGGAATTAATCGCTTTTTAAATCAACTTCAAGGAATTATGGTAAAACTTCGTGATGGTTCGTCACAGATGAACTTACAAATAAATAATATGAATACAAGTATCGTAGCTTCCAAAAGCAATGCCGATGATGTATCTTCTACTATGGAAGAAATGTCTGCAAGTATGGAAGAAGTTTCTGCTACATTAGATACGATTGCGACAGGTTCTCAAGGAATGATGAATTCCGTACAGGGAATGAAAGAATTGGCAAAAGAAGGGGTAGATTTAACAGAAGCAATCAAAGAAAAAGCACAAGATATTCGAAAAGATGCAATGACAAGTAAAGAAAATACAATTCAAATGATTGGAGAAAATCGTAAACAACTTGTGAATGCAGTG
>CALASV010000323.1 GCA_937888895.1 uncultured Clostridia bacterium
CGAAGCTTATGTAGAAAAATTCCAGGAATTGGCAGTGAATCCGGTAAGCAGTTTTATTACGGACTTAAACAATCTTCCTGATTTGGATGAGATTGATACTGAACATACAGGTGCCATTTATGCAGTAATATCTAAATATGAGAGTTTAGGTTCTTATCAGAAAGGATTAATTAATTCAAGCAGTTTGGAAATATATAATGCATATGTGGAAAAATATGAAGAATTAATCGAAGAAATTGAAAATATAGAAAAGGCAGAAAAAGGTATTGTATTTATTGATGAAATTGATAAGATTGCAAAAAAGAAAAATGCACATACTAGAGATGTGAGTGGAGAATCCGTACAGCAAGGCTTGTTAAAGTTGTTAGAAGGGGCAGAGGTGGAAGTGCCTGTCGGAGCAGGTAGTAAAAATGCTATGGTGCCAATGACAACAATGGATACAACCAATATTTTATTTATTTGTGGTGGTGCATTTCCAGATTTAGAAACTATTATTAAACAAAGATTGACAAAACAATCTGCGATTGGTTTTTCAGGAGAATTAAAAGACCGTTTTGATGATGATAAAGAATTACTTGCAAAAGCAACAGCACAGGATTTAAGAGAATATGGTATGATTCCAGAATTTATTGGACGATTACCAGTATTATTTGCACTCCGTCCATTAAATAAAGAAATGTTAATTAAAGTATTGCAAGAACCAAAAAATGCGATTTTGAAACAATATAAGAAATTGTTTGCGATGGATGAAGTAGATTTGGTATTTGATGAAGGTGCATTAGAAGCAATTGCAGAAAAAGCATTGGAAAAAGATACAGGGGCAAGAGCATTAAGAGCAATTATTGAAGAATTTATGCTTGATATTATGTATGAAATTCCAAAAGATGATTCGATTGGACGCGTTACTATCACTAAAGACTATATTTCAAATAATGGGGCACCAATTATTGAGATGAGGACGGGAGCAATTCCATTGTTAGATGTGAAATAAGAACTTTTCTTCTATAATGTCATATATTG
This sequence comes from uncultured Clostridia bacterium, assembly GCA_937888895.1. GTDB lineage: Bacteria > Bacillota > Clostridia > Lachnospirales > Lachnospiraceae > SIG299. Next base: position 1,021 of record CALASV010000323.1, read on the forward strand.
ATGATAACGGAATGGAGCGAGAGGTTTCAAATGCCCGAGCATGAGGAATGTAGGAATTGGATTATTTCTGATGAGTATTCAGATGAAATTGCTGGATATTATGGGAAGCTAAGTCTTTTAGATGAAGAACAATGTTATCAAATCATTGATGAGAATTTTGCTATTGTGCATCAAAGAAGGGAGAATGGAGAAACAAGGGCAGTGCAAGATGTTTCTTTTTTTCGACCATATTGTTTTGGGTTGTTACAGGAGGAGAATTTAGAGGAGATTGGTGTAAGTCGAATCCGAAGAATTTCTGGTTTTGATTATCAAGGAAGTGGTATTATTCTTGGTTTTGTCGATACGGGTATTGATTATTCACATCCAGCTTTTTTATTGGAGAATGGTGTTAGTCGTGTGAGAACGATTTGGGACCAAAATTCACAGGTTGGAATATCACCGGAAGGATTTTTGTATGGGACAGAGTTTGGCGAGGAAGAAATTGCAAATGGGATTGCTCCGAAAGATGAAAATGGGCATGGCACTTTTCTAGCTGGAATTGCAGGTGGAAAAGAGGACAGAGAGGCTAATTTTTTTGGAGTAGCACCACTTGCTGATATTGCCGTTGTGAAATTAAAGGAAGCAAAACCTTATTTGAAACAATACTATGGTATGTCAGAGGATGTACTTGCTTTTAGTGAAGCAGATATTATGATGGGCGTTAAATATTTAATTCAGTATGCCTCTAGGAGACAAAAACCATTAGTAATATGTCTTGGTTTGGGGTGTAGTTTTGGAAGTCATCGTGGGACAATTCCATTGTCTTTTTATTTGAGTAGTTTAGTATATCGTCCCGATGTATGTTTGATAACAGCCGTTGGAAATGAAGGAAATAAAAGACATCACGCAAGAATTTGGCTAGGAGACACGAGAAAAGAGGTAGAAATCAATGTAAGTGCAAGAGGAAGTGGATTTACATTAGAAATTTTTTCCGAAGCTATTACCAATTTAAGAGTGCGATTATTTTCTCCAACGGGAGAAGAAACGCCTATTTTTGCCTTGTTTGGAACAGAACGGATTCCATTTTTATTTGACCGTTCCGTTGTATTTGTAGAACGAGAAACGCTAATGCGAACAGGAACACAACAACGAATACAACTTCGCTTTCAAACACCAGCCGAAGGAATTTGGCGATTGCAATTTGAGAGAAGTGAAATGCCAGCCGAAGTAAATTTATGGTTACCAATACAACCATTTTTAGAGCAAGATGTTTATTTTTTAGATGCAGACCCAGAAATAACATTGTGTGAACCAGCGAATGCTTCGTTACTTTTTGCAGTTGGTGGGTATTCGACAGAAACAGGAAGTATTGCACCATTTTCTAGCCGAGGATTTACAGCAGACGGACAAAAACAACCAACACTGTTAGCACCTTCGGTTAATGTGATAGGACCTTTTGCAGGTGGTGGCTATATTGAAAAAAGTGGAACAAGTATTGGGGCAGCGTATAGTGCAGGTTGTGTTGCACTTTTTATGGAATATATCGAGCAATATCGTCTGACAGGAGCAGTAGCACCATTAGACACCGTATTATTGCGTAATTTATTTTCGCTAGGAGCAAGACGAGAAAATAACGAAGAATATCCAAATATAGCGTATGGCTATGGGAAACTCAGTTTATATGGTGTATTTGAATTTTTAAGAAGTTTATAGATAGAAAGGAACAAAAGTATGGGAAACTTTAGAAAAAATCTGCGAGTAGTAGAGCCTTATGTACCAGGTGAACAACCAAAGCAGAGTGATATGATTAAATTAAATACAAATGAGAACCCTTATCCACCAGCACCAATGGTAGAAAAGGTGTTAAAGGAAATTTCCATTGAAGATTTACGTTTATATCCAAAGCCAGATGCAAGAGAGTTAGTAGATGCATTAGCAGAGGAATATAAGGTTGCACCAGAGCAAGTATTTGTTGGTGTTGGTTCGGATGATGTACTTGGAATGGCATTTTTAACTTGTTTTTCAGGGGGAAAAGAAATTTTATTTCCAGATATCACCTATTCTTTTTATCCAGTATGGGCAGAATTATTTGGCATTCCTTATCATTGTCCTAAATTAGATGAAAATTTCTGTGTGAAAAAAGAAGATTATTTTGTAGAAAATGGTGGAATTGTCATTGCAAATCCAAATGCTCCAACTTCTATTGAAATGCCATTAACAGATATCGAAGAAATTGTTGCAAACAATCCAGATTCTGTTGTCATTATTGATGAAGCTTATGTTGATTTTGGTGGAACAAGTGCTTTATCTTTGGTAGAAAAATATGAAAATTTGTTAGTAGTACAGACATTTTCAAAATCTCGTTCGATGGCAGGTATGCGTATTGGTTTTGCTATTGGTAGCAGGACGTTAATTGATGCGATGTATGCTGTAAGAAATTCGTATAATTCATATACGATGAATTTACCATCTATTTTATGTGGTGTAGAAGCAGTGAAAGATAGAGCATATTTTGACAAAACAAGAATGGCAATTATAGAAACAAGAGAAAAAGTAACAAAACAGTTAGAACAGTTAGGTTTCTATGTATTGCCATCTAAGACAAACTTTTTATTTGCCACACATAACAAAGTATCAGCAGAAGAATTGTTTGAAATGCTTCGCAAAAAACATATTTATGTAAGGTATTTTAAGAAGCCACGTATACAAAATTATTTGAGAATTACAATAGGAACTCCTAAGCAGATGGAACGTCTGATACAAGAATTGGAGGCATATCTTGGTTAGAAATTATCAAAAAGAATTAGAACAACAAATAAGCAAACAGCAAAAGCTAGGCGAGATGCCTAAGCTTTTGCTTCATAGCTGTTGTGCTCCTTGCAGTAGCTATGTATTAGAATATCTTAGCCCTTATTTCCATATCTATGATTTTTATTATAATCCTAATATTTCCCCGAAACGAGAATATGAAGAACGAAAAGAAGAATTGATTCGTTTAATAAAAGAAATGGAATTGCAAGAAAAAGTAACTTTTTTAGAAGGTACTTATGAACCAGAAAAGTTTTTTGAAATGGCAAAAGGATTAGAACAATTACTAGAAGGGCAGGAGAGATGTTTTCGATGTTATGAAATGCGTTTAAGAGAATCAGCAAAAATAGCAAAAGAACAAGGGGCAGATTATTTTGCAACAACTCTTACAATTAGTCCATTGAAAAATGCACAAAAATTAAATGAAATAGGGGAAGCAATAGCGAAAGAGCATGGAGTAACTTATTTACCTTCCGATTTTAAAAAGAAGAATGGATATAAACGCTCGGTAGAACTTTCTACGCAATATGAATTGTATCGACAAAATTATTGTGGTTGTATTTTTTCTAAAATGCAAGCAGAATAATTAATTTTTTTAAAAAATTAGAAGAAAAAAAAGGATATTCCTTTTTTTTGTCGAATAATATTAGTAAGGGCTTTATGTTATACAAAATAAAAGAAGTGAGGAAGAAAAATGTTTTATCCAGAGGAGATTGTAGAAGAAGTTCGACAGCGAACAGATATTGTAGATTTAATTGGTAGCTATGTTCGTTTGCAAAAAAAAGGCTCAAGTTATATGGGACTTTGTCCATTTCATAATGAAAAATCTCCGTCTTTCTCTGTGAGTGCTAGTCGGCAAATTTTTCATTGTTTTGGTTGTGGTGCTGGTGGTAATGCATTTACTTTTGTTATGGAATATGAAAATTATACATTTGTGGAAGCATTAAAGTATTTAGCAGAGCGTTCTGGAGTAAAACTTCCAGAAATTGAGTATTCCGATGAGGCAAAGCAAGCAGCAAATTTCAAGAGTCGATTATATGAAGTATATAAACTTTCGGCAAAATATTTTTATTATCAGTTAAAGTCAGAGCAAGGAAAAGTTGCTTATGATTATTTTAAGTCAAGAGGTTTAACAGATGAGATAATTATAAAGTTTGGTCTTGGGTATACTAGTAAATATAATGATACTTTATATAAATATTTGAAACAACAAGGGTATGAAGATAGTTTTTTGAAGCAGACGGGATTAGTTACATTAGAGGAAGCAAAAGGTGGTCGGGATAAGTTTTGGAATCGAGCAATGTTTCCAATTATGGATATTAACAATCGAGTGATTGCGTTTGGTGGGCGTGTGATGGGTGATGCATTACCAAAATATTTAAACTCACCAGAAACAAAGATTTTTGATAAGAGTAAAAATTTATATGGTTTAAATTATGCGAAGTATTCTAGAAAGCCATATATGTTAATTTGTGAAGGTTATATGGATGTGATTTCTTTGCATCAAGCTGGATTTACGAATGCAGTTGCTTCTCTTGGAACGGCACTCACTGGATTACAGGCAAATTTATTAGCAAGGTATGTGAAAGATGTTTATTTGACTTATGATAGTGATGATGCTGGAATAAAGGCAACACTTCGAGCAATCCCGATTATGAAGGATGCAGGACTTACAGTAAAAGTAGTAGATATGAGTCCATATAAAGACCCAGATGATTTTATCAAAGCATTAGGGGCAGGGGAATATCAAAAGCGTATTGATAATGCAAAAGGTAGCTTTTTCTTTGAACTACAAGTATTAGAAAAATCGTATAATTTTGACGACCCAGAAGAAAAAACAAAATTTTTTCATGAAGTAGCTAAAAAGTTAGTTGTATTTGGAGAAGAAATAGAACGTAAAAATTATGAAGAAGCTGTCGCAAGATTATATCATATCGATTATGATATGTTGCATAAATTAGTCATCCGATATGGTTCTCAAATGATGACAGGACAAACTCAAGCGGTACCAGTAAGACAAACAGAAGCAAGTCGTCGAACCACAAATGATGGTGTAACAAAATCACAAAAACTTCTTTTAACGTGGTTAAGTTCTGATACATCCATGTTTCGACGTATTAAAGGAATTATTACTTCAAAAGATTTTTCTGTTGGATTTTGTCGTACTGTGGCAGAAATGGTATTTGAACAATTTGAGCAAGGAGGGGAAGTGAATCCTGCAAAAATTATAAATCATTTTGAAGATAAGGAGGAACAAACAATGGCAGCAGCTCTGTTTTCTACAGAATTTCGAGAGGAAATGGATGAAGTTGCACAAAAAAAGGCATTTGAAGACATTGTTAGAAAGGTAAAAAGAGATTCCATTGAAAAAAATTTACAGGAAGCAGTGCAATTAGGCGATGCAAACTATGTTCAGAAGATGATTTTAGAAAAAAACCATTATAAGAAGCAGTTTCCAATTCCAGAGTAGTATAGGAATGCATGAGTTGGTTAAAATGTAACAGAAAAGGATGGATGAATACAATGGCACAGATGGATAATAATCAAAATAATCAAAACAAATTTAAGGAGAAAATGAGAGCTTTATTAGCTTTTGCAAAGAAAAAGAAAAATGCATTAGAGTATCAAGAAATTAATGAATTTTTAGGCGATTATCATTTTACTCCAGATAAATTGGAAGAAATTTATGATTTTTTAGAAAAGAATGGCGTTTATGTTTTACGAATGACAGCGACAGAGGAAGAAGAACCAGAAATTTTATCTGATGAAGAAGTAGAAAACTTAGCAAATATTGATTTATCAGTTCCAGAGGGAGTAAGTTTAGAAGACCCTGTAAGAATGTATTTAAAGGAAATTGGTAAAGTACCATTACTTACTGCGGATGAAGAAATGGAATTAGCAAAACGAATGGAAAGTGGAGATGAGATGGCGAAACAACGCTTATCGGAAGCAAATCTTCGTCTTGTTGTTAGTATTGCAAAGCGTTATGTAGGTCGTGGAATGCAGTTTTTGGATTTAATTCAAGAAGGAAATTTAGGGTTAATTAAGGCAGTAGAAAAATTTGACTATACAAAAGGATATAAATTTTCTACGTATGCTACTTGGTGGATTCGTCAAGCAATTACAAGGGCAATTGCAGACCAAGCTAGAACGATTCGTATTCCAGTCCACATGGTAGAAACGATTAATCGTTTGATTCGTACCCAAAGACAATTATTACAAGAATATGGTAGAGAACCTTATCCAGAAGAAATTGCAAAAGAAATGAATCTTCCTGTAGACCGAGTGCGTGATATTATGAAAATTGCACAAGAACCTGTATCGTTAGAAACTCCAATTGGTGAAGAAGAAGATAGTCATTTAGGTGATTTTGTGGAAGATGACCACATGCCAACACCACCAGAAGCTGCTGCTTATGCAATGTTAGGAGAGCAGTTAAAGGAAGTATTAGAAACTTTAACAGAACGAGAACAAAAAGTATTAAGACTTCGTTTTGGTTTAGATGATGGAGAGGCAAAGACATTAGAAGAAGTAGGAAAAACATTTAATGTAACGAGAGAACGAATCCGTCAGATTGAAGCAAAGGCATTAAGAAAATTGCGTCATCCAAGTCGTTCTAGAAAGTTAAAAGATTATTTAGATTAAAAAGAAATGAGGAACTAAGATGCTGTCAAAACGACTGCTTACAGCAGTAGGAATGATAACAAAAGGAAATATTGTAGCAGATGTTGGTTGTGACCATGCGTATACTTCCATTTATCTTCGTAAAGAAAATATTGCACCAAAAGTAATTGCAATGGATGTAAACAAAGGTCCATTAGCAAGAGCAAAAGAGCATGTGGAGGAAGCAGGGCTGATAGATAGTATCAGCCTTCGACTTTCTGACGGATTAGAAAAGCTTTCTCCAAATGAAGTAGATACAGTACTACTTTGTGGTATGGGTGGGCTTTTGATGATAAAAATCTTGTCGGATTATCCAGAAATAACCAAAACAATCAAAGAACTTGTACTTCAACCACAATCAGAAGTAGCACAAGTAAGACATTTTTTACATAAAGAGGGATATGAAATTGAAAAAGAGCATATTCTAAAAGAAGACGGCAAATTTTATGTTGTGATGAGAGCTGTACCAAAAGGACAGGTACAACCATACAAAGAAGAATGTCATTATTTATATGGAAAACTGTTAATAGAAGAAAAAAGTGAGATACTGAAAGAATTTTTACAAAGAGAATATAATTTAAAAATGGAAGTATGGGAAGCTTTGCAAGAAAAAGAGACAGAACATGCACTAGCTCGTAAAAAAGCACTACAAGAGGAGTTCGAATACATTCGTAAAACAATGGAATGTATTAGTTACTGTTCACATAGCTCTTAGCAT
>CALASV010000324.1 GCA_937888895.1 uncultured Clostridia bacterium
TTCATTTGATGATGATTCTTATCCTGCTGAATACGGTTACGCTAAGTACAAAATCTCAGGCTACCGTTACACAGGTTTGGTTTCAGACGATGAATAATCCAAGGATTCTTTCATAAAAGTTATAGACTTTAAATATGCAGCGTGTTTCTTTCGCAAGAAACACGCTGTTGTTTTTTATCACATATCAAAACCCCTTCTTACATACAAAGATTAGGATTATGACAGCATATAATAAGCTGCTGTCATGATAACCCATAAAGGGACAACACTTTATAGCTCATTTGCAGCAATGCAAGCAAAAGCACATTTTATAGAGGTTTACGAAAAGGAATAATAGAATGCGGGGTATTAAAATGAATGTTCTCTTATTTTCAGGCACGGATTTTTCGCATTGCCCAAGGAAACTCCACGGATTAACACGGTTTTTAATGTGCAAAAACATATTTCATCCGTGAAGTCCGTACCTAAATTTAACGTGATAACACACCGTCATAAAAAAGCTCAAGGAGTTTTTGTTATTTCTCCTTGAGCTTTTTCATATTCGTGTAGAGGACTTTATTTTACTAAAATCACTAAATAGCGTGAAACACTCCAGAACTTGTTCGGATTGGTAATCTGTAAAGTCAATTGACCTTCGGCATCCTTCACCAATACATAAGAACCTTCCGGATGTATGGTCAGCAATTCGGCACTCTTTGAATACAATTTAATGGTCTTATCAGTACGGATATCAATCTGAGTGAAATAATCCTTGTTGAAATCGTCACCTTCCAAAACCTTAGTCTTCTGGAGGAACTTGGATTCAATGATTTTTTGCTCCTTCAATTCCGACTTAGTTCCGAATACAAACCATGCCGTATTCAGCGCTTTATCCTGACTTGCCACGGTCGCACTCTTCACTTCGTTTTCTGCAATCAAGTCCTTCACATTTTCATTCAATCCGGCCACAACATCATCCAACTCCGCTATACGGATGTTCTTGGAAGCCAGTTCTGTCTGCAAGGTTGCAATTTGTTGAGTCTTCGCTTCCAATTCCTGATTCAGATTGGCAAGTGCCTTCATCATCTGAGCGGTAGCATACTTTCTGTTCTTCAACTGTTCTTTCAGGAATAGTCATCTCCTTAAGCATGTCCATTTTTAGATTATCACGAACACTACCAGAAGCTTTTGCTAATGCCTGATTTGCAAGGTCTACGAAACCAGCAATATTGATACTAACTCCAGATACAACATCCGTATATCCATTCTCATTCATAATACCTTCTGTTGTCTGATTTTCTACGACATAAGCTCCTAAAGATTCAGACTGAGTTTTCCAGATTGGCTTCATTACATACTTTCCTGTTGCTGAAAGTTCTGCTTTTGATGCTCCACCTGTAATTTCATCCCATACAACACTCGTTACTTTACCATTTTCTACTGTTACAGTAACATAACTATAATCCCCTTTTTCATTTGGTTCTGTCTGTGCTGTATATGTTCCATCTTCATAAGTTACTTGTTCGGCATTGTCTGGTTCTTCTGCTTTAATTCCAAGAATACCAGAAATATCTAAACCGTTTGTAGTAACTGGAAGTGTTACACCAGCTAATAAGGCTTTATAATCATCTTCATCTACTTTAGAACCAAGATTATCTGTTTCTGTATGACTTAATACATCATAAGAAATAAGCGTTTGTGCATCTGCGGAATATACAGCTTCAATAATAATTTCGCCAATATAACCTTCTTCTTTAATTACTACCGTATAAGTACCATCTGTATTCTTATATGCTGCTGTAATCTTTGCCGATGCCCCTGTAATATCTAACTCTGTACCACCATTTTGTTCAGCACTGCTTGTTACTTTTCCAGAACCAGAATCATTGCCTGTTGTACTTTCTACTACCTGACCATAATTATCTGGTGTTTGATCCATACTTGAAACTGCAATAGAAGCACCACCTACTGCTAAAGTAGCTACTGCTAAACAAATAATTGCCTTTAAGCCATCATCTTTCTTTTTTCTCATTATTAAACTCCTTTTTTTCATAATATATTAAGTAACAAAAATCTAGGTCTTTCGACTTGTTTCGAGAATCGCGTTCATTATAACTGTTTTCTTCTTACTTGTAAAGCACTTTTTCTCATAAATAATTTATAAGATTAGTATTCATCTTTCAGGTTTATATAAAAACATCTACTCTAGTGAAATTACTCATTAGCCCATAAAGAGACATTCAGCAAGGTAACAGATTTACTTTATCCATTTCTAACTAGTTGACAGCAATAAAAGAACAAGTTAAAATTCAACTATAAAAACTACAACTTTTTACTATATGGCACTAATGTGCAGAAATGAGGTCATTTTGAAACATTTATTCCGAAATTTTTTCATCTTTTCTTTACTTTTTTTATTAACAGGCTGTAATAATTCCAATAAGGAAGAAGTAACACCAACACCTACTATAGCTACAAATACAGAGCAAACTTCCTATTTAGTCATACCCTTAACTTCTGGAGAAGTATCTCCTATCTCTGCTTGTAGTTATGATTTATTAAATACAGTAACTAGCATTCAAATTTTTGACTCTACTGATTATACTATATTAAATGAATGCTTTGCTGTTATCGATTATTACGAAAAACTATTTAGCCGTACACGAGAAGATTCCGAAGTTTATCGTATCAACCACAGTAATCAAACAGAAATTACCATTTCTAATGAATTAAAAGATTTATTAGACCGTTCCCTTTCCTTTTGTCAATTAACAAAAGGGGCTTTTGATATTAGTATTGCACCACTTTCTTCTCTTTGGGACTTTTCTTCACTAGAACATAAAACAAATGCACCAAGTAAAGAAGAAATCCAAACTGCTCTTTCTCTCGTAAATTATGCTGATGTTACACTAAAAGACAATCAACTTTCCTTTGCAAAACAAGGAATGCAATTAGAACTCGGTGCAATTGCTAAGGGATATATTGCAGATAAAGTCAAAGAATTTCTCTTATCCAAAGGTGTTGAAAGTGCTATTATCAATTTAGGGGGAAATATTCTATTAGTCGGCGAAAAACCAGACGGAAGTGCCTTTAATGTTGGCATTCAAAAACCATTTGAAGATAGAGATGCTGTTGTAGTAGCAATTTGTGAATTAAAAGATATGTCCATGGTATCT
>CALASV010000325.1 GCA_937888895.1 uncultured Clostridia bacterium
GTTGCCCTGTCAGAACCAATGCATAATAAAACCAGTTTTCTTCCTTTCTTTTTGTGTTCGCAAATCAAATGAGATAACATCTGGCAAAAATCATATACAGAATGTTTTTCGTTGGGGTTATAATAATAAATTTTCTTTTTGGAAGAAGATTCCTGTTCGATTGGTGTCTTTTGCATAATCAGCCTCCAGTTAAAGTTGTGTTATGATATCAGACAGATTGTGCCATATACTGCATTCCTGTCTGACCTTCAGATAAAACTGCCTTTGTGTAAATGCATGTTGTTGCTGGCTTTTTCTTCTGATATCAGTTATAGGTATACCCAGTTTGGAAAAATTTACACAGAAAAGAATAAGTTTTTGACGCAGAAAGAGACAAAAAAGAACGTCAGGGTGGTAAATAAACGCAGAAAAAAGAAAGAAAAATAGAAAAAAAGAATAAGGATGGAAGAAAAAAGCGGTAAAACAAATGACAGAGCCTTCAAAAAACGACAAAGAAAAGGAAAAGGGTGTGATATATTTTTTGAAAAACAGAGAGGCAGGTTGTTGATATGGAAGAAAATTATTTACCTAAAAATATTAGACAGATTGGGCAAAGTGTAAAAGAACCTAGAATATACATAGAAGATTATGTGATGACATTTGCAAGAAAACTTTCGGAAAAACATAAAAATGGACAGGGAATGGCTGTTTTATTAGGGAAAGAAAGTAAGAAAAATGAAAAGGTTCCGGTTTTTATTAAAGGAGCAGTGGAGTTATATGGTTGGGATGAAAGTGGAGGAATGCGATTTGATAATGAAGTATGGTCTAATATTTATGAAGGAGTAAAAAACTATTTTCCTGATTTGGAGATTATGGGATGGATGGTGGTGCGTTCGGGGCAGGAACTTGGGTTTGACGAGAAAATAAAAGCAATTCATGAAAATAATTTTATTGAAAACGGTAATATATTATTTGTGTATGATAAAGAGGAAAAAGAAGAAAATATTTACCGTTACGAAAATATAAAGTTCGAAAAACAACCGGGATATTATATCTATTATGAAAAAAATGAAGCAATGCAGAATTACATGATTGATGCGTTTGGAAACAAAAGTCAGGAAATAGTAATCGAAGATAAGGTGGTAGAGCAGGTCAGGGGACTGGTCGGAAGCAAAGAAAGTGGAATAGGGAAGAAAACGAATAATCTCATGTATGCAGCAAGCACTGCACTGGCAGTAGTTTTACTTGTAATTGGAGCCACAACACTTAGTAATTATGGAAAAATGGAAAATGGGACAACTTTTTCAGAGTATATACGAGCATTGGCATGGAGTGTTGCAGAGGAACGGGTGGCAGAGCTTCAATTTAATATAACGTATGCGAAGAAAGGTAGTTTTTTAGAAGAACTAGATGACTTGAATGTGAAAGTTCGACTTCGTCAAACGATAGCAGAGAGTGTTTCTTATATGATTTTGAAGCGTTGTGGAGTATCGGAGTCTGTACTTACAAATATGATAGAATTTCCTTACATTCACGAATTTAATACCGTACCGACTTTATCACAGGTAGGAAGTGTGATTTCAGAAATAGCAAAACCAATTTTAATGGAGATTGGAAAAGCAATTCGAGTGTATGAAAGGCAAAGTGATAGAGCAGAAGAACGTTTGGATGAGAAATTACAAAAAAATTCTAGTCAAAGAATAGAAAAAGGACTTGATAATCGTTCTAAAATAGACTATACTGCGTTAAACCACAAAAGTGAAACGCAAGATAGAGCAAAAGAGAGAGAAAATAAAGCAGAAACAGAAAGGAGAACTTCTAATGAAATTGAGGTACGAGCAAGTAGGGGATTATCAATTACCGATGTTACAGATGGACGAACAACCAGAGGGAATCGTGACGAAGTACGGTCTGATGAGGAAGCATTATCTACAGAAACACAAGATAGGGCTGTACTCAACATTACTTCTTCAGGGCAAGTTGAAGGAACATTTACTACAGATACAGGAACAAGCCGAGGAGAGAATGGAAGTATTGACCAAGCAGATGAAAGAGAGCCAAGGAGTGACGGAGCAACTCAAGGCAGAACAACCGATGCTTTGGGTGCAGAAGATGAATCAAATTCAACATTCGATAGACGAATTGATACAGGAAGAACTGATTTACAATTAAATACAGGGCAGTCCATTACAGACTATGAGCAGTTAGGATTATTTTCTAATGAATCATGGCAAGAGGACCATGTAGCAGTGGAAACGAATCCGATAGATACCAGTTCCACTGCTATTTTTTTACCACAAGAAAATTTACTCCAAAAAGAAGAAATATCACAAGAGAATTTTTTAGGTGCAAGAGATAGTTTTTCCTTAGAAAAAGAAATAGAATTTTCAAAAGAAAAGAAGCAAGAAAATGCAGAAGTTGTGGTAACTAATTCAGAAGAATTACTAGGAAAACCAAAAGAAACGAAAAATTATCGTATGAAATGGAATACGGAGCTTTCTAGCAAAGGGTTTGCATCAAAAGAAAAGTTTCGTCAAAATATAGAAGCCATTCGTACCTTACAAAAAATTGAGAGTGAATATCGTATGGCTACACCAGAAGAACAGGAGATTTTAGCGAAGTATGTTGGTTGGGGTGGTCTTGCTGATGCATTTGATGCAACGAAAGGAGCTTGGATAGAGGAATATCGGGAATTAAAGCAGTTATTATTACCAGAAGAATATACCTTAGCGAGAGAAAGCACATTAAATGCTCATTATACCAGTCCTGTTGTCATTCAAGGAATATATGAAGTATTAGAACGATTCGGTTTTTCTAAAGGAACTATATTAGAACCTGCGATGGGGATTGGAAATTTCTTTGGAATGTTGCCAGAATCTATGCGAGGAAGTCAGTTGTATGGTGTTGAGTTAGAGGAAATTACAGGGCGAATTGCGAAGCAATTATATCCGGATGCAAATATTAAGCGAATGGGCTTTGAACAGGCAGAATATCCGAATGATTTTTTTGATGTTGCGATTGGAAATGTACCATTTGGGCAGTATTCGGTGGCAGATAAAGCGTATGATAAGTATCATTTTTTAATTCATGATTATTTTATTGCCAAGAGCATTGATAAAGTTCGTCCTGGAGGCGTGATTGCCTTAATTACATCAAAGGGAACGATGGATAAGAAAAATCCAGAAGCAAGGAAATATTTTGCTGAAAGAGCAGAGTTATTAGGTGCTGTTCGATTACCAAATACAGCTTTTTTAGAACAAGCTGGGACACAAGTGACAGCTGATATTTTATTTTTTCAAAAAAGAGAGCAAATTGCAGAGCTTGAGCCAAGCTGGGTAAAAACAACGGAAAATGCAGATGGCATTCCAATGAATACTTATTTTGTAGAGCATCCTGAAATGATAGTTGGCACGATGGCATGGGTGAGTGGTCCTTATGGAAAAGAAGCCAGTTGTGTAGCAAATATGGAACTGCCCTTTTCGGAGCAATTAAAGAAAGCTTTATCGCATATTGAGGGAAGTATCGATATGGCAGAGTTAGAGGAACTACCACAAGAGCCAAGGAAAGAAATTCTTCTTGCGAATCCGATGGTGAAAAATTATAGTTATACAGTTATAAAGGATGAGATATATTACAGAGAAAATGACAGTATGACTTTAGTGGAAGTATCGGAAGCAATGAAGCAAAGAATGATAGGCTTGTTGCAAATACGAGATTGTACACACGAATTGATAGAATATCAATTACAGGAATATTCAGAAGAAAGTATTCAAAAAAAGCAAGTCGAATTAAATGAACTTTATGATGCGTTTACAAAAAGTTATGGAAGAATCCATTCGCAGACGAATAAAAAAGCGTTTGTACAAGATGCTAGTTATTGTTTGCTTTGTTCGTTGGAGAAGTTAGATGCCGAAGGGAAATTTGAAGGAAAAGCCGATATGTTTTTCAAACGCACCATTCAAAAAGCTGAAGTCGTAACAAATGTCGATACAGCAAGTGAAGCGTTGACAGTATCATTAAATGAGAAAGCAAACGTAGATTTGGAGTATATGTCTAGTCTAACAAGCAAAAGCAAAGAAGAAGTGATACAAGAACTCGTTGGTGTCATTTTTCAAAATCCTGTCACAAAAGAATGGGAAACAGCAGATGCGTATTTAAGTGGTAATGTAAGAGAAAAGTTAAAAATAGCAAAAGCCTTTGCAGAACAAGAACCACTATATGCTAGTAATGTAACTGCCTTAGAACGTGTGCAACCAAAAGACTTAGAAGCTTCCGAAATTGAAGTACGTTTGGGTGCGACTTGGATTGCTCCGAACTATATCGAAGATTTTATGCGAGAGATATTAGAAACACCAGAGTATTTATTGGAACGAAATATTATCGGAGTGCAATATTCCGATATTACAGGACAATGGAATATCAAAGGTAAAAATACGGATTATGGCAATACATTAGTACATATGACGTATGGGACAAATCGAGCGAATGCGTATCGTATTTTAGAAGATGGCTTAAATTTAAGAGATACTCGTATTTTTGATGTGATTAACGAAGATGGTAAAGAAAAACGAGTATTAAATAAAAAGGAAACGATGTTAGTCAGTCAAAAACAAGATGCTTTACGGGAAGCCTTTCAAGATTGGATTTTTCAGGAGTTAGATAGAAGGGAAGCATTATGTGCCATTTATAATGAACGTTTTAATGCGATACAACCAAGAGAATATGATGGTTCGCACTTAAAATTCCCTGGTATGACACCCGAAATTACCTTAAAACCACATCAATTAAATGCCGTAGCACATCAATTATATGGAGCAAATACGTTACTAGCTCATTGTGTAGGAAGTGGAAAAACTTTTGAAATGATTGCCGCTGCGATGGAAAGTAAACGATTAGGACTTTGTAGGAAAAGTTTATTTGTAGTACCGAATCACCTAACCGAACAATGGGCAAGTGATTTTTTACGATTATATCCTGGATCTAGTATTTTAGCAGCAACGAAAAAAGATTTTGAACCAATGAACCGAAAAAAGTTTTGCTCTCGTATTGCCACAGGAGATTATGATGCAGTTATTATTGGTCATACCCAGTTTGAACGAATCCCTCTTTCTGCAGAACGACAAAAAGAAATGATAGAAAGGCAAATCCATGAAATAGAACTTGCGATTGAAGCAACAAAGACAGCCAAAGGCGAACGCTATACGATTAAGCAGATGGAAAAAACAAAGAAATCGTTATATACAAAATTAACTCGTTTGCAAGATGCTAGTAAAAAAGATAATGTCGTTACGTTTGAGCAATTAGGAGTAGATAGACTCTTTGTAGATGAGAGTCATTATTACAAGAATCTTTTTTTATTTACGAAAATGAGAAATGTAGCAGGAATTGCACAAACGGAAGCACAGAAATCTTCCGATATGTTTGCCAAGTGTCAATATATGGATGAAATCACAGGAGGAAAAGGCATTACCTTTGCTACAGGAACCCCAATATCAAATAGTATGGTGGAACTTTATACCAATATGCGTTATTTACAATATTCCACCCTTCAAAAACTTGGTCTTGCGAACTTTGATAGTTGGGCTGCCACATTTGGAGAAACACAGACAGCAATAGAACTTGCACCAGAAGGAACAGGATATCGAGCGAAAACAAGATTTGCGAAGTTTTTTAATTTACCAGAATTGATTTCTTTATTCAAAGAATGTGCTGATATTCAAACAGCCGATATGTTACAACTTCCTGTACCAGAAGCCATTTATGAAACTGTGGTATTAAAACCAAGTGAACAACAAAAAGAAATGGTACAATCGTTAGCGAAAAGAGCCGAAGCAGTAAGAGATAGAATGGTAGAACCTCAACAAGATAATTTATTGAAGATAACGAATGATGGAAGAAAACTAGCCTTAGACCAACGATTAGTGAATCCCTTACTTCCTGATGCCAAACATTCTAAAGCAACAGCTTGTGTAGAAAAAGCAATCGAGATTTGGAGTGCAACGAAAGAGCAGAAATCAACACAACTATTATTTTGTGATTTATCAACACCAAAAGGAGATGGCACATTCAATGTATACGAAGATATTCGAGAAAAGCTGATAGCGAAGGGAGTACCAAAAGAAGAAATCGCCTTTATTCATGATGCGAATACAGAAACAAAGAAAACGGAGCTGTTTGCCAAAGTAAGAAGTGGACAGGTTCTTTTTTTACTTGG
>CALASV010000326.1 GCA_937888895.1 uncultured Clostridia bacterium
TATTTAAATTATTCATTTTAACCAATCTCCTTTATATATTCTAAAATAGAAAAATTATTCTTATCAATATTATCTTCCATCTCTTCACTTTGTCCGGCAAATTCTTCCATCATACGATTCATATCTTCCACGTCATTATGATAGCTTTCACTGGTTTCCAAAAGTTTTTCATAACCCTGCATTGCTGTTTCATCCATAAAAACTACCATTTCCTCTGATTTGGATGCTAACTCATTTACTGCCGCAATCACGGATTTACTTACATCTTGAATTCTCGAGGCTATGGCCGCTGAATCAGAAGCCAGTTTTCCAATTTCCGTTGCTACTACAGCAAAACCTCTTCCTGCCTCTCCTGCTCTTGCTGCTTCAATACTTGCATTTAATGCTAATGTCTTTGTCTTTGTCGCAATTGCTTCAATCGTATTAATAATGTTTTTAATTTCTTCAGAAGAATTGCTAATATCATTCATTGCATCAAGCATTTCTTTCATTTGCTCATTACATTCTGCTGTCATATCTCCAGCTTCTTTTGCTTGCATACTAGCTTCATTCGCATATCTACTCGCAAGTTCAATACGACTAACAACATCTGCTACTGTAGAAACTAATTCCTCTACCGAATCTACTTGTTCTGCTGTTCCTTTTGACAATTCCTGTGCTGTATATGCTACTTGTGAACTACCTTCATCTACATACTCTGCAACTGTATTGATTTGACTTAATGCTTTTTCCATCGTATCACGAGTATCACGTAATGCTAATAAAATATCTTTATAATCACCTTGATATAAATTTAAATTATCACTTTGTACTAAAAAATTTCCATTCGCAAGTTCTTTTAAAATATAACGGATATCACTAATAATATGGGCAAAGCCCGATACTGTAGACTTCATACTCTTTGTTAATGCTCCTAACTCATCTTCCCCATGATAAGTTAACGAAACATTTAACTGACCACTTGCCATCTGTTCCGAAGCCACTTTCAATTCTTCTACTGGCTTACGAATACTATCTGCAATCGTAAATCCAAGACGAAGTCCTGTAATTACACTAATTGCAATTACTAATACAATAACATTACGAGCTATGAAATTAATTACTTGTCCTTCATACACACTCATTTGTGCATTATAATCTGAAACAGCACCCACATACGCTAACCATTCACGCATACTATCCATAGCTGCTTTGTATTGCGTTTTTAAAATTTCATAAGCTTCTTCTTTTCGATTCTGCTCTGCCAACTCACAAATTTGCTTTAATAGAGGAGAAGCATATTCAATAATTTTTCCAAGTTCCTCTAAATCTTCTTCTTCTCCACCATACGTTTTGTATACACTTTCTACTGCTGTTACAAGAGAATCAAATTCTTTTTGTACCACTGTAATCGCATTTTTTGTAATGGTTGGGTCAGAATCTAACATAGATTGCATTGCTTCTGCCATACTTGCCTCTGCTGCTTGCCTTGCTGTCCAAGATTGTACAATTGTTTGATGCTGATAATCATAAAACTTAGATAAATTATTTCCAACCCTATTAAGCATAAGAATAGATATTAAACCTGTCATCATTAACATAGCAATTAATACTGCGTATGATATTAATAAGCGTTTTTGAATACCCATTTTTTCCCACATAATAATTTCCCCCTATGCCTTTACTCCGTTTGAAAACGGTCATCTGCTGCTTCTCCTAAATGTTCAAAAACAGCTTCTATGTAAGCATTTGTATTTTCCTTTGCATCTTCAAAGTTATAATCCATTACATTTTCTGGGTCTAAACCAAATTTATATGCTTGTGCTGGTTGAGCTGCATTATCAATTACCATAAACTGATAAGACCCTGCTTCTACTCCTAACTCTACACAATCTGGAGAAAGTGCAAACTCAATCCATAACTTTGCTGCATTTGGATGTTTACAACCATCAAAAATAGCTGTTGCACCAATTTCATAAGAAGTACCACTTTCTGGAATAACAAGAGCAATTTCATCATATCCATTATTTACAATTTGCGTAATTCCATCATGTAAAAATCCAATCCCAATGACACAAGCACCTGTTCCAACATTTTTTGCAGGACCTGAACCAGATTTTGTATAAACATATACATTTTTATCTAATTCAGTTAAATAATCCAAACCTGCTTCATATCCATATTTTTGTATCATTGTATTTAATACAAGCTTTGCTGTACCAGAAGTATTATAATTGGACATCCAAATAAGACCTTTATATTTAGAATCTACTAAATCTGTCCAATCTTTTGGTGCTTCTAAGCCAAGACGATTTAATTCTACTGTATTTACCATAAATCCTAAAATACCTTTATAAATACCATACCAATAACCATCTTTATCACGATATACTTCATCTAATAAATGACTTGCATTATGTGCTTCATAAGACATCAGCAACCCTTCCGTTGCTAATAAATTATATGGGTCTGTTGTTCCACCAAACCATACATCAGCAGAAGGTGTCCCTTTTTCTTCTTCTATTTTACTCTGCACTTCACCCGAAGAAAGACGCTCATACTGTACATCAATATCATATAATTGCTCAAATTTTCTACAAGCTTTTGTTAAATATTCTTCTTCACAAGAACCATATACAACTAATACTCCTTCTTTCTTGGCATCTGCAATCAATTGATTCATATAATCTTTTTCCTTTACATCTGATTCACTAGAAACAATCCTATTTGGGTCAAAACTCTCTGGACGCTTCGTATCAAATGTCGGTTTTTCCATACCACAACCTGAAAAACTTCCTATCATTACTGTTAGTAATACTATCCAGGTTAAAAATTTTTTCATAATGATAAGCCTCCTTTGCTTTTTCATAATCACTATTTTTATTATTGCACAGAGCATTTACTTTATCAAGTAAAAATTTATTTATTTCACTACCATAATGTAAACCAAAAGGTCTTCTTTGACATCGTTGTTATGCCATAGAAGACCTAAAATTTATCTTTTTTTATTAGCAAATAATTGGAAACGATGTATCAATTCATTCATTTCTGCTGCTTCTTCCGATAATTGGCCACTAATTGCTGTGCCTTCTTCCGCCGATGCCGCTGTATTTTGCATTACTCTTGCAATTTGGTCAATACCTTCGCTAATTTGTACTAATGCATGAGCCTGACCATCTGCATTTTCTCTTGTTGCTTGTGCAGATTCTGCAAATTCTTTCATATCCATAATCATTTTCTCAAAAGCTTCAGAAGTTTTACGAGTAATTGTATCACCCTTTTCAATTTCTTCTCTTGTTTTTAAAATTAATTCTCTTGTCGTAACAGCTGATGCTGCACTATCCGATGCAAGTTTTCCAATTTGGTCTGCAACAACAGCAAATCCTCGACCTGCTTCTCCAGCTCTTGCTGCTTCAATCGATGCATTCAAAGAAAGAAGATTTGTTTGAGATGCAATATCTTCAATGGTAGTAATAATATTTTCAATCTCTTTAGAAATATTTGTGATATTTTCCATTTCCTCTTTTAATTCTTGCATTTGTTCACTACCATGTTCTGCTTCTTTTACAGATTTTATTACTCTCTCATAAGATTCATTTGCCTTTTGTGCAGTATCTGTTCCCATTGTAGCAACTGTTTCTACCGTTGCTGTCAATTCTTCTAATGCACTTGATTCATCCGTTGTACCTTCTGCAATTCCACTTGCTGCTTGTGCAAGTTCTACTGAATTTTCTGCAACTGCTTCAGATACTGTCTGAATTCTAGTTAATGTGGAATTAAATTCTTTCAAAATAAAAGCTAAAGACTGCTTAATACTAGCAAAATCTCCACGGTAATTTGTAATATTTTTTTCTGGTTTTGTTAAATCTCCACTCGCCATTTCTTTTAAAATAGAAGAAATTTCTGTAATATAACCTAATAAAATATGCATACTATCTTTCATACTTCCAGCTAATACACCAAGCTCATCTTCTGCTTCATATGTAATCAAATCAGCTGCATGCATATTACCTTGATTCAAGGCTAACGCTACTTCTGTTATTTGCGAAATAGGTTCTACCATACCATATACTACTGCTTTAGAAATTCTAAGACCAATCAATACACAACCAATCAAAACGATAATAACTGCTACTGTAACCATAATAAACATATTTGTAGCATCTTTAGATGCTTGTGCTGCTCCATTTACATTAAATGTTTGAAGTTTATCAAATACTTGTTGAAAATCATCAAAAGCTTTCTTACTTTCTCCAAGTAAAATGGCATTTGCTGTTTCTAAATCCATATTTCTACTTGCAGTAAAAAATTCTTCTCCTATTGCCTCTGTATAATTATCCCATAATGCTACAGCCTGTTCATAAAGTGCTTCATCTTCTTCCGAAGAAATCGTATCTTTATACTCTTTAATTACTTGTTCAATTCTTTTTCCAGCTTCTTCTATTTCTTTCTCATAAGTAGTAAACTGACTTTCTGTAGAAGAAATAGCATGTCCAAACTGTCTCATACGATAATCGGAAGTTAAATAATTCATTTCTCCCGATAATTCTACTCCAACTAACCACTCATTAGCTAACTTATTTGTCTGCTGATTTAATAAAAACGCTCCTGTAATTGCCAATAAGTCTAAAATTATCAAACCAATAATAAATGCCCTGGTCAAATAAGTTAGTTTATCTTTTACCTTTAATCCTTTCATTTTTTTTGATAAATCCCACATTATAAATTGCCACCTTTCATTTTTTATAGCCGTATTTTAACACTAAATTCATAATTATACAATATTTTTTTGACAATAACTTATTATTTTTGATACTTTTTTTCACCATAAAACTTTTAATAAAATAAATTCATTTCTTTAGGTTTAAATATTACGCAAAAAATAAAAGATAGTGTAAAATGTGTCAACAAAATTTTAAAAATAAAAAATCCCAAAATCCTTGATAAACAAAGAGTTTTGGGAGATTAAGTCAACAGCTCGTAGGGGAATCGAACCCCTGTTTTCGCCGTGAGAGGGCGACGTCTTGACCGCTTGACCAA
>CALASV010000327.1 GCA_937888895.1 uncultured Clostridia bacterium
TTTTGATATTAGTAAACTTCGCTATGATAAAATTATTATTATGACAGATGCCGATGTAGATGGTGCTCATATTAGTACTCTCCTTTTGACTTTCTTCTATCGCTTTATGCCAGAATTGATTATGGAAGGAAAAGTATATCGTGGTCTCCCACCTCTTTATAAAGTAGATTACGAAGGAAAACGAAAAGCAAAACAATCTCGCTATTTATTCAATGACTTTGAATTAGAAAAATTCCGAAAAGAAGGACATAAAATCATTGCTTTGCAACGGTATAAAGGGTTAGGTGAAATGGATGCCGACCAATTGTGGGAAACAACGCTCAATCCAGAAAGTAGAATTTTGGCTCAAGTATCTATTTCTGATACGGTAGAAGCAGATGAAGTAACTACACTTTTGATGAGCAGTGCTGTGCCCCCAAGACGAGCCTTCATTATGGAAGAGGCAAAGTATGCAAAACTAGATGTATAATTTTAATAGTCAAAACGGATTACACTGGAGAAATACACGTCGGACACGCTCTCGCTCGGGACGAGACGTAGCCCCACTAAGCTCGAAAATACCTCGCTAAGTGGGAACGTCTCTTTACGGTCCTCCTTAGTATTTCTCCAGTGTAATCCGTTTGTAAACAATATTGAAATACTGTATATCAAAAAATCAATCTATTGTTACTATATATTTGAAAGGAGAATTTGTGAAATTTATGAAAATAACACCTACTGAACAACTCATTCAACTGGATTTTGCTGAGGAGATGAAAAATTCTTATAGAGATTATGCGGTGAATGTAATTATTGACCGTGCCTTACCAGATGTAAGGGATGGTTTGAAGCCAGTGCAGAGGCGTATTTTATATGCGATGACGGAGTTAGGGCTTGAACCTAAGAAGCCTCATAGAAAGAGTGCTCGTATTGTTGGTGATACAATGGGTAAATACCATCCACATGGTGATACTTCCATCTATGATGCTCTCGTACACATGTCAGAACAATTTTCTTTATCTATTCCGTTAATTGATGGACATGGAAATTTTGGTTCGATTGATGGGGATTCTGCTGCTGCGATGCGTTACACCGAAGCACGTTTATCCGAAGGTGCTATGACAATGCTTGACCATTTAGAAAAAGGCTTAGTCGATTTTATTCCAAACTTTGATAATAGTGAACAAGAACCAACCGTACTTCCTGCGATGTTACCAAATCTTTTAATCAATGGTACAACAGGTATTGCTGTTGGTATGGCAACAAGTATTCCACCACATAATCCATCCGAAGTAATTGATGGTACAATTGCTTACATCGACAATCCTGATATTTCTTTAGAACATTTAATGGAATACATTAAAGGACCTGATTTTCCAACAGGTGGTCAAATCGTCAATGCAGAAGTGCTTCCTTCCTTATATGCTACAGGAGAAGGAAAATTAAAAGTTCGTGGAAAAGTAGAAATTGAAAAAGGGGAATATGGAAAAACCAACATTATTATTACAGAAATCCCTTATACTTCTGCTGGAAATAAAACTAGATTAGTGGAAACGATTGTAGATTTAATGAGGGATAAAGTATTTGATGAAATTAATGATGTCCGAGATGAATCTTCCAAAGATATTCGTATTGTGATTGAAGTAAAACGTGACCGTGACCCTTACAATCTTTTAAATGGTTTGTATAAAAAAACTGGCTTAGAAGATACGTATTCGGTCAATTTATTGGCTGTCAAAGAACAACAACCAATTGTTTTCAATTTAAAATCATTATTAAAAGAATTTGTCGATTTTCAAGAAATTCTCTATACAAAAGAATATGAACATCTATTAAAAAAAGCAATGGAACGTTTGGAAATTGTGAATGGTTTAATTCGTGCTACAGATGTTATTGATTTAATTATTGAAATTTTGCGAGGTTCTACTTCCATAAAACAAGCAAAAAATTGTTTGATTTATGGTGATACCGATGAAATTAAATTTAAAACACAAACTTCCAAAAAACAAGCAGAAAAACTAGATTTCACCGAACGCCAAGCAGAAGCCATTCTTGCTATGCCTCTTAGTAAATTAATTGGTTTAGAACTAAAAAAATTACATGAAGAAAATGAAGGATTACTGAAAAATATTGAAAAATATAAAAAAATACTTGGTTCTACAAAAGAACTGCACAAAGTTATCAAAAATCAATTAAAGGAATTTAAGAAAAAGTTTGACCAACCAAGACGTACTACCATTAGCCAAGTAAAGACGGTAGATTATGTTGTAGAGGAAAAAATTGAAGATATTTATGTACTGATTGATAAATTTGGTTATACAAAATCGTGTGACTTAGCTACCATTTCTCGTGCAGGAGAAGATATATTAAAAGAATACGCTCACTTTGTAAAAATGAAAAATACAGATAAACTTTGTGTATTTACTGCCGAAGGTAATCTATACCAAGTGAAAGCCTCTGCTATTCCTAAAGTTAAGTTAAAAGACAAAGGGGTACTGATTCATACATTGTGTAAAGTTGGGAAAGAAGATATTTTACTATACTCTAGTTTAGAAACACTTTTTGAATCTCAATTACTATTTATTACAAAGTATGGATTTATTAAACTTGTTTCTGGTATTGAATTTGATACAAACCGTAGCCAAATAAATACAACAAAATTAGAAGAAAATGATTTAATTGTTGGATTAACTATTTTATCTGCTACGGATAGTTTAGCAGACAATCAAAAAGTAATTATTTACACAGAAAAAGGACTTTCGCTTGGTTTTTCCTTAACAGAAGTACCTGAATTAAAAAAAGTAAGCAAAGGTGTTAAAGCAATTGCATTAGATGAAAATAAAAAAATTGAAGTTACAGTTGTATCTAAAGAAGAAACAGAAAAGACTGTTGTTGAAGATAAAATTCTAAATGTTATAAAAGAAAAGGATAGTACTGTTGTAGCAGAAGTTGTTGAACCTACAGAAGAAGATAAAGAGATATTTACTGATATTAAATTAGATAAAATTGAAGAAGTTGAAGAAACTGTTAAAAAGAAAGAAGAAGAAAAGAAAATATGTAATTATACTAAAGTTTCATATGAAGATATGAGTGGTGATAATAGAACATTGACTGCTATTAATACTTCTATAAGAATGTATCCTAAGGGAAGTAAAAATGTTGTTCTTGTAAATAGTAATGATATGTTACAAGGTTCTATTTCAAATAGTCTTGCTAGTGTATTAGATGCTCCTATATTATTTATTGATGCTAATAGTATAAAAGAAGAAGTTTTGAATGAACTTACAAGATTAAATGTTGAGAATGTATATATTCTTGGTGGAGTTGGTTCTATATCTGATAATGTAGTTAAAATTATTAAAGATAATTATGGAATTGATGCTCAAAGAGTTTTTGGTGCTGATAGATATATTACTTCTATTGAAATAGCTAAGAAGGTTGATGAACATAAAACAATTACTTCTGTTATAGTTGCATCTGGTGAAAATGAACCTGTTGATGCAGCTATGATAAGTGCTATTTCTGGGGCTAAAAATATGCCAATTTTATATACTTTTATCTAAATTCCATTAACTTGTATACCTTTTAACTTTAGTTTCTATCGTTATTGTTGTTGTTCAGTAGCTCAGTCACATCCAACTTTTTGTG
>CALASV010000328.1 GCA_937888895.1 uncultured Clostridia bacterium
TCCATTTTCTTCTAAATCAAATAATTTACCAACCGTTTCACTACTATCATATTTATAAGTAGTACTTTGGCAAATTGGGGTTACTCTTGGCTCTCCATTTTTTGGTTCATAACCACCTTGCACACATATTGTATTTCTTCTGTAATTCATAAAAACCTCCATTCTAAAGCAAACTCTGCTTTCTATTCCAATCGTCTTTTATTTTATTTACTTCTTCTTTTATATCGCCAACAAAACAAATACCTGCTTGTTCCATATTAAGATATTTTGCACTAAAATCACAAACCATTTCATTTGTTACTTTGGATAACTTTTGTAATCCTTCTTCTAATGGTATATATCTTCCATGATTCAATAACGCCTTTGCATTTCGTTCCATATGATTTCTAGCACTTTCACTTCCCATAATCATTTCAATGCGAATCTGATGATATAAACTATTTACTTCTTGTTCTTTTACAGGATTTGTTGCAAAATCTATAAAAATTTCATTTAATTTATCATACACTTGCTTCGCATTGTCTGGATTGATAATGACATCCACATGAAAAAGTCCTGCATGATGAAATAAACTAGAATATGAATAAACTGAATAGGCAAGACCTAATTCCTCTCGTATTTGCTGAAATAATCTAGAATTATTACTTCCACCTAATAAACCATTCAATATAACTTGTGTATGGCGTTGTTCATCACTTTCTTTTATTGTTGGAAATGCCAAATTCATATACAATTGTTCTACATCTTTTGTTCGTTCACAAAGACAACGATGGAATATTGGGGCAGTATTGCAATCTATTGTCTTATATTGTCCAATTCCATACTTTGGAATCATTTCAAAATATCGTTTGATATTTTGAATCGTTTGTTCTTCCTCAAAACCACCAGCTACTGAAATTACCATATTACTTCCACAATAATGCAATTTCATATAGTCTAACAATTGCTGTCTTGTCATCTTAGAAACAACCGACTTTTCTCCAGAAATAATATACCCCAGTGCATGATTTTTCCATACATTTTTCTCCAATAATTCATGTACTAAATCTTCTGGTGAATCATCATACATATCAATTTCTTCTAAAATAACCCCTAATTCTTTTTGCAATGCTTCTTCTTCAAATGTAGAATTATATAACATATCTCCTACTAACTCTATCATCTTTGGAAGATATTCTGTCAAAGTTGTACCATAAAATGCAGTACACTCTTTGCTCGTAAAAGCGTTTAACTGGTCTCCTATTGCTGAAATCTCTCCTGCTAACTGTTTTGCCGAACGAGTTTTTGTTCCTTTAAATAAGCAATGTTCTATTACATGAGATATTCCGTTATTTTCTATTGTCTCATTTACAGAACCTACTTTTACCCAAACACCAAAAGACACAGTACGTAAATGAGGCATTGTATCTAAAATAACTTGTATTCCATTTTCTAATTCAATTATTTTCACCATATAAAAAACTCTCTCTGTTATTTTCTTATAAAAGAACTGCTGTATAAGCTTCCTATACAGCAGTTCCACTGTTATCCTATAAGTAATTCAACTATTACCTTACATCTTTCATACTGAAACTTATTCTGCCCATCTTATCTTTACCAAGACAAACAACCTTTACTACATCTCCAAGTGTTAAAACATCTTCTACATGGTCAATTCTTTCTCTGCAAATTTTAGAAATGTGTACCATACCTTCTTTACCTGGAGCAAACTCAAGAAATGCACCAAATTCTTTAATGCTAACTACTTTTCCTTCTAATATTTGTCCAGCTTCAAATTCACTAGAAACAATCTGAATTAACTTGATTGCCTTTTCAATTCCTTTTGCATCTGTACCACATACAGAAACTGCACCTTCATCTGTAATATCAATCTTTACACCAGTCTGTTCAATAATTGCATTGATTGTCTTACCTCTTTGTCCAACGACATCACCAATCTTTGCAGGGTCAATTTGAATTTGTACAATCTTTGGTGCATAAGTTCCAACTTCTTCTCTTGGCTTTGCAATTGCTGGCTTCATGCAATTTTCCATAATAAACATTCTAGCTTCTCGACATCTTGCAATTGCACCTTCTACAATTTCTCTTGTTAAACCATGAATTTTAATATCCATCTGAATTGCTGTAATACCAGCATCTGTACCTGTTACTTTAAAGTCCATATCACCAAAGAAATCTTCTAATCCCTGAATATCAGTTAAAAGAATGAAATCATCATCAGTTTCCCCTGTTACTAAACCACAAGAAATACCTGCTACCATCTTCTTAATTGGAACACCTGCTGCCATTAAAGACATACAA
>CALASV010000329.1 GCA_937888895.1 uncultured Clostridia bacterium
AAGGGAAGAATTATCGTGAGATAGAAAGTGCATTTTTGCATTTGACAAAATTGCATGGGATTTTTATAAAATGAAAAAATTATTAATTCAAATTATTAAAGTGTATCGTAAGTATATATCTCCTTTAAAGGGTAGGCCAACTTGTATTTATTATCCTACCTGTTCTCAGTATGCAATCGAAGCATTAGAAAAATATGGCGTGGTGAAAGGTACATATCTTGCAGTGAAAAGGATACTTCGTTGTCATCCATTTCATAAAGGTGGATATGACCCCGTACCGTAGCCATTTTTTATTTTTTAGGATAAGTTTACAAGTAATTTAGGAGGAAAGATAGGTTGAGTTTTATAGCGTTAACACAAGTAGGAGGGTTTTTAGGACCGTTTGCTTGGGTTTTTGGAAAAGTTTTTAATTTATTGTATGAATTGCTTAGTGTAGTTGGTATTGAGAACGTGGCAATTACTGTTGTGTTATTTACGATAGTAACGAAGTTGTTAATGACTCCATTAACAATTAGACAACAAAGATTTTCAAAGTTGTCTAATAAGATGAATCCAGAATTGACAGCAATTCAGGAAAAGTATAAGGGAAAGAAAGATGAACAGTCTCTGCGTTTAATGCAGATGGAGCAACAAGCTATTTATGAAAAGTATGGAACAAGTCCAACAGCGGGATGTCTTCCAATGTTACTTATGTTTCCAATTATGTTCGCATTATATCGTGTTATTTATGCAATTCCTGCGTATGTAAATGATATTTATGTGTTATATAATAATATTGCAGATGCAATTAAAAATTATGATTATTTTAGTTATATGCAAGAAATGGCAAGTACTCTTGCTGTGGCTACGAATAAGTTTACAGAAATTAGTGAAAATGTTTTCACGAATGACCATTTGATTGATATTATGACAAAATTTGGTACAACAGAGTGGACAGCTTTAGCAGAACAGTTCCCATCCGTTGCAGATATTATCAATGTAAATGTGGATAAGATTAATGCAATTCATTCGATTGGTGGATTCAATATTTTAAATACCCCATCCCATTATGGTTGGAGTCTTGCTTTGTTAATTCCAATTTTGGCAGCAGGTACTCAGTTATTCCAGTCTAAGCTTTCTATGGCTAGTAATAAAGATAATAACAATCGTAATAGCGATAATGTTATGGTACAGAGTATGAATAGTATGATGTACACAATGCCAATTATGTCTGGTATTATGTGTTTTATGTTCCCTATTTGTATTGGTATTTACTGGGTAGCAAGTACGGTTGTAACCATTATTTATCAGTTCTTTATCAATCGTCATATTGATAATATGGACTTGGATGAAATGATTCAAAAGAATGTGGAAAAGCAGAAGAAAAAACGTGAGAAGTTGGGGATTGAATATGGTTCAAAAATGGCAGAGGTAGCAAAGACACAAACAAAGTCAATTGATACATCAGCATTACAGCATCAAAGAAGAAATCCATCTTCGTATACAAAAGTTACAAGTACAAATGTTTCTGAAAAAAATAATAATTCTTCAGGACAAAAAACAACTGGAGCAAAATCAGTTGCTGGATATGCAAATATGCTAAAGAAAGATTAAAGTGCTTCACAAAAAATGGAGGAAAAAATGAGAAAGTGGATTGAGGTTACAGGAAAGACAGTACAAGATGCAATTGCAGAAGCATTGGTTCAGTTAGGTGCAGCAGAAGAAAAGGTAGATATTGAAGTAATTGAAAAAGAAAGTGCAGGATTTTTAGGTTTTAATCGAAAACCTGCAAGAATACGAGCTGCTGTAAAAGAAACAATGCAAGATAGAGCAGTGGATTTTCTGGAAAAAATCTTTCATTTAATGGAAATTAAGTCAGAAATTGTAGTTGAGTATGATGAAGAAGAAAAGACAATGAATATCAATATAGTTGGTGAAGATATGGGCGTACTGATTGGTAAGAGAGGTCAAACATTAGATTCTTTACAGTATTTAGTGAGCCTTGTTGTGAATAAGGAAAATGAAGATTATGTTAAGGTGAAATTAGATACAGAAAATTATAGAGAGAGAAGAAAAGAAACATTAGAAAATTTGGCAAAGAATATTGCGTATAAGGTGAAAAAGACTGGTAAGAGTGTTTCTTTAGAGCCAATGAATCCTTATGAAAGAAGAATTATTCATTCTGCACTTCAAAATGATAAGTATGTGGAAACACATAGCGAGGGAGAAGAACCTTATCGTAAGATTGTAGTGACTTTGAAAAAGGGTGTAAAAGTCTATAACAGAAGTTATAATAAGAATGGTGGATACCATAAAAATGGATATCAGAAGTCAGCTCATGGTAAATCTGGATATCATAAATCAGGGTATCGTAAACCATATTTGTATGGAAATACAGAAAAAACAGAAACTCCGGCAGAAAAGACGGAAGAGTAAGGGAGTAAAAAAGGTGTCTTAGCCGATGGCAAGACACTTTTTTTTGCACTAGAATAATATTTTTTGTTATAAATATAGTTAGAAAGGAAATTGTATGAAAAATTATGATACAATTACAGCAATTGCTACAGGAACTACAAATGCAGGAATTAGTATTATTAGGGTAAGTGGAAAAGAGGCATTTTCCATTGTGGATTCTATTTTTATTTCTAAAAAGAGTGAGAAGAAGTTATCAGCTCAAAAGAGTCATACATTGCATTATGGTATGATTATGGAAGATGGACAAATGGTAGATGAGGTGCTTGTGTCCGTGATGAGAGCACCAAATACGTATACAAAAGAGGATGTTGTGGAAATCAATTGTCATGGTGGTATGATTGTGACAAAGAAGATATTAGAATTAGTGTTAAGAGCTGGTGCAAGACTTGCTGAACCTGGAGAATTTACAAAACGTTCTTTTTTGAATGGAAGAATGGATTTATCTCAGGCAGAGGCTGTGATTGATTTAATTCATGCGACAAATGAACAGGCAGTGAAAAATTCTGCTCGTCAGTTGAATGGAAATCTATGCAAAAAGATAAAGGAACTTAGAGAGTCGATTGTGTTAGACACTGCGTTTATTGAGGCTGCGTTAGATGACCCAGAGCATATTTCGTTAGATGGATTTACAGATACATTAAGAGAACATACTGATGCGAATTTAAGAGAAATTGACATACTTTTGAAACATGCAGAGGATGGTAAAATCATCAAAGAGGGGATTCGTACTGTTATTTTAGGAAAACCAAATGCAGGAAAATCTACATTGATGAATGTGTTAGTTGGGGAAGATAGAGCAATTGTAACTGATATTCCAGGTACAACAAGAGATACATTAGAAGAGTTAATTCAATTGAAAGGAATTGTACTTCGTATTATCGATACGGCGGGTATTCGTCATACACAAGATATTGTGGAAAAAATCGGCGTGGAACGTGCAAAATCAGAGGCAGAAGAGGCTGATTTTGTGATTTATGTGGCAGATGCTTCGAGAGAATTAGATGAAAATGATGAGGCAGTTATTTCGATGATTCAGGAGAAAAAAGCAGTTGTATTATTAAATAAGTCAGACCTTTTGATGAAGGTAACGAAGGAAGAATTGGAACATCGAACAGGGAAACAGGTTTTTGTTATTTCAGCGAAGGAAGAAATGGGTCTAGAAGCGTTTATAACGGCTGTAGAGGCGATGTTTTATCAAGGGTTAATTGATACTAAGGAAGAGGTTTTTATTACAAATTTGAGGCATAAACAAGCGTTATTAGAGGCAAAAGAAAGTTTATGTAAAGTAATAGAGAGTTTAGATTTAGATATGCCAGAAGATTTTTATGCAATTGATTTAATGAATGCTTATCAAATGCTTGGAGAAATTATCGGAGAGGCAGTAGATGAGGATTTAATTGATACTATTTTCAAAGAATTTTGTATGGGTAAATAAGGTGGAATTTTTTAGAGTATAGGTTGATTAAAGACTTCTGAATGATGGAGAAAAGTTTTTTAGAGATAGTTAGGAAGGATTTATCATATATGGAACAAAAGTTATATTATTATGAGAGTTATGATGTGGCAGTCATTGGTGCTGGTCATGCTGGGTGTGAGGCTGCACTTGCTTGTGCAAGGCTTGGAATGAATACGATTATGTTTACGGTGAGTATGGATTCGATTGCTTTAATGCCATGTAATCCAAATGTAGGTGGAACATCAAAGGGACATTTAGTAAGAGAAATTGATGCTTTGGGTGGAGAAATGGGTAAAAATATTGACAAAACCTATATTCAGTCAAAGATGTTAAATGTGTCAAAAGGACCAGCAGTACATTCCCTCAGAGCTCAAGCAGATAAACAAAGTTATTCACAAGCTATGCGTAAGGTTGTGGAAAACCAAGAGAATTTAACAGTAAAACAGGGAGAAATTTGTGAGATACTTGTGGATAACTCATGCGTTACTGGTGTAAGAACGTATTCGAATGCAGTTTATCCATGTAAAGCAGCAATTATTTGTACTGGTACTTATTTAAAGGCTAGATGTATTTATGGTGATGTGAGTCATTATACTGGTCCAAATGGATTGCCAGCAGCGAATCATTTAACAGATTGTTTGAAAAAACTTGGGATTGAAATTTATCGATTTAAAACAGGAACGCCAGCAAGAATTGATGGACGTTCGATTGATTTTTCACAGTTAGAGGAACAATTTGGTGATGAAAAAGTAGTACCATTTTCTTTTGAAACAGATAGAAATTCGTTAAATAAGGAGCAAGTTTCTTGTTGGTTAACTTATACAAATACAACGACACATGAAATTATTCGTAACAATATTGACCGTTCGCCGTTGTATTCTGGTGCAATTGAGGGGACAGGTCCAAGATATTGTCCTTCGATTGAGGATAAAGTGATGAAGTTTCCAGATAAG
>CALASV010000330.1 GCA_937888895.1 uncultured Clostridia bacterium
CTTCTTCTAAAACACTTGTTTTTTCAATAGATAAATCTTGTCTCCAGTTTTCACCATACATTTTAGTATATCTTTCTTCTACTTCTGCAGATGCTTTTTTAGCTAATGCATCGATTGCATTTCTATGTTCTCTTAATACTCTTTCTCTTTCTCTATATGTTCTTTCACTCATTGCCATAATAATGGTCCCCCTTCATTTTATAATATTCTTTTTCCGAAAGATCAATTTCTCTTTCAAAATTGTTTCATATTATAGCATAAGTTTTTTTAAATGTCAAACATTTTTAAACATTTGTTTGTTACCAAATATATGGAATAAGTTTATATTTAACTTTAAACTTATATTTAGAATATCCTGGAAGTTCTTTTAATAAAACTTTTTCTTCATTTTTTATTCTTATAATTAATATTACTGGAAATATTAACATTATATAAAATCCATATAATGAACCTAATATCAGTGGCATGCTTAAAAAGATTAATAATGTTGCAAAATACATTGGATGTCTTACTATACCATATAGACCTGTATCAATTAATTTTTGTTCTTTTAAGCTTTCCTCCGTTTCATTTGGAAAAATTTTCTTTATAGTTTCTAAAAGGTCTATTACTTCCTCATCTTCGGTTGCTAAATTTTTTATAAATATTTTTGTATTTTCATATCCTTTCCACTCGGTATAATAAAAATCATCCCCTACTAAACAATATATTGTTGGATTTTCTGAAAGTACCTTTTGATTATAAAAATCATCTTTATGAATT
This sequence comes from uncultured Clostridia bacterium, assembly GCA_937888895.1. Taxonomy (GTDB): domain Bacteria; phylum Bacillota; class Clostridia; order Lachnospirales; family Lachnospiraceae; genus SIG299. Next base: position 763 of record CALASV010000330.1, read on the forward strand.
AAACAAAGATTATCTCCATTCGTACTACCAAGAGAATATTCTCCCCAATAAGTTTCTGTTGCTTTAGAACTATCCACAATTGCTTTTGTCTTACCAAAAGGAAGATATTCATATTGTACTCTTTTACTATTTGAATTTTCTTCTACTGGCACATAATATGAAAAATAAACTTCATCTTTCTTTACTAAAAAAGCTTTTGTCGTACTCGCACCTTTTATATGTTCCCCTGGTCGATAAACAAACTCTACAGCTCCTGTTGCTGGTGTATAACAATAAATATCTCCCTGTTTTATATCATTCTTTTCATATTCTTCTACGGAAACAACAGGCTTTCCTGTATAATCATCATAAAAATCAATAAGAAAATAAACTGAACCTTTATATGTATAGAGATTACTAGCAGGTAATGAAACAGCTAGCTTTGCTTCTCCATCTTTCACTCGATAAATAAACCAATCTTGATTAAAATTTATAAAATATACTACTCCTGTTGTTTCATCTACACAAAAAACATTTTTTCTACTCATTCGATTCATCGTATTATATAATTGGGCAAACTTTACTTGTTTTTGGGGAATGAACTCGCACAATCCTTCTATTACTATCTTTTCTTCTGTTACATCATTATCTTCTTTCTTTTCTTCTACTATAGTTTCTAATGATATAAATGCTCCTGTCGTTATTGTAGGAATACTTTCTTCTATATTTTCATCTGTTAATTGACAACCTGTCATACATAAAAAAATAAGCAAAATACAATAAAATAATTTTCTCATATCTTTTCCTCACTTCAAATTAATAAGAGCCAAATATTTATTCTTAAAATAGAATTTATATTTGGCTCTATCCTCATAGTACTAAACTATTCTAAAACTAATTAGAATTACAAGGAGCAGAATGGTCATACACTGTTTCAGAAAAACCTGTTAATAATTGTGAACATTGACTGCACATTTTATCATAAGATACCCTATATACTACCACAGAACATAATCTATCTTCTGTATCTTTTGTACCATCAGATTTTTCAACTTCCACTTCATACCAATGCGAATAATGATTAATCTGTTCTTTTTTCTCATATACTCTTACATAATTATGTCCTGTACATGCTCTTGGTTGAACCTCTGCTTTTGCCATTGTAGGTACTAATGTACTGCAACAAATTGCTGTCATAGCTAATGCTGTTGCTACTTTCTTTAAAATCGTTGGTTTTTTCATTTTTTCCCCTTTCTCAAGAAAATATATTTCAAGGTTACATGAATAATGAATCGCGCGTTTTTCCTTTATTCTCCTTTATTTTACTATATTATTTCTTATTAGTAAAGGGATAAAATAGTAGAATTCATCTTATTTTTGAAATTTTATACTTATTTTGTTAGTGATTCTACGAAAAACATCTTCTTATTCCAAGTAGACAGCACTTTTTCATCTACAATATCTTGTTCTGTATAAATTCGACTTAATGTACAGAAAAATCCTGCATTAGAAACCGAATCTTCTCTGATATCTTTTAGTGCTTGTGCATATAAATATGTTCCATCTGTATATAATCGCCCAATTCTTGCCCATATACTTTGATATGGTATTATTTCTTTTGTTGTTCTATCAAAACAAATCAATGCTTCTTTACAAACAGATGCCCAAATCTTATTTCCTTGTTCCGTTGCTACAAAAGATGTAATGACTGGTTGTCCTTGTAAACTTTCTTCTGCCACATCTGGAAAAATTTCTTTTATTGTTTCCCAAAGATCAATAACTTCTACTTGCTCTGTTGCTAAATTTTTTATATAAATTTTGGAATTGTCATACCCTCTACCTTCAGTATAATAAAATTCATCACCTACCAAACAAGACTGTGCTACATTTTCAGAGAGTACAATTTGATTGTAATAATCCTCTTTATGAATTAAACAAGCATTTTCCCCATCTGTACTACTAAGCCAATAATCATTCCAGCTTTTCTGCACTCTTTCTGAACTATCCGTAATAGATTTGTTTTTTCCAAAAGGCAAATATTCAAACTTTATTTCCCTATGATACCATTCTTTTTCTACTGGTATACTATAAGAAAAATAAATAGTATCATCTTCTATAATAAAATTCCTTGTAGTATCTGCTCCTTTTACATATTCTCCCGGTCGATAGACAAACTCTACTACTCCTGTTGCTGGTGTATAACGATAAATATCACCTTGTTGTATACCTGCATCTTTATAAATATATGGAGAAACTACTTCCTTTCCCGTATAATCTCCATAAAAATCAATGATAAAATAAAGAGAACCTTCATAAGTATACAAATGACTCGCAGGTAAAGAAACAGCTAATTTAGCTTCTCCCTCTTTGATTCGGTAAATATACCAATCTTCATTAAAATTTACAAAATATACCACTCCTGTTGCTTCGTCTACACAAAAAACATTTTTTTCACCAATTCGATTCATTTCATTATACAAATCTGCAAATGCTACTTCCTTTGGTTCATTTACTTCACAAAGTCCTTTTCTAGCTATTGTTTCATTTTTTGTAGTTTCCTCTTTTTGTGTATTTATAGATGTTTTTATTACTTCCACTTGATTTGTAGTTACTGTTGGTGTAACTTCTTTTACGATTTCTTCAGGTACAGATGTACAACCTACCATACACAAAAACATACAACTAAATAACAAACTCCTTTTTTTCATACATAATCTCCTTTTCTTTTTCTTTATTTTATATACTCTTTATGAACTGCAAATAAATAAATTGTAAACAAAATATGAATGAATTGTAAATGAAACATGAATAAATTGTAAAAAAAATATAAATAAAACAATTACAAATTTCCCTTGACAAACGAAAGAAAATATTGCATACTACTGTCTATGAAAAATAAAAGTTTAATCATATAAACTCTTATTCAGAGTGACGGAGAGTAAAGACTCTGTGAAGTCACGGCAACCCCAGTATACTGACTGGAAAGGTGCTAAGTTGAGCGAGATGTTACCATAAATATCTCGAACAATAAGAGGATTTGGTCTTATAAAAATCCAAGTCCGTTTCTTACGGATTTTTTTATTGCACTTTTTCCCAACCACATTGAGAAAGGAATATATTATGAGCAAAAGATTATTTACTTCCGAATCAGTAACAGAAGGACATCCAGATAAAATTTGCGATGCGATTTCCGATTCCGTTCTTGACGCATTATTAGCACAAGACCCAATGAGCCGTGTAGCTTGTGAAACTGCTTGTACTACAGGTCTCGTTTTAGTAATGGGTGAAATTACAACAAAAGCAAACGTTGATTTCCAAAAAATAGTTCGTGACACGATTTGCGAAATCGGTTATAATAATGGTGATTATGGTTTTGATGGCAATACTTGTGGTGTTATGATTGCATTAGATAAGCAGTCTACAGACATCGCTATGGGTGTTGACAAAGCATTAGAAGCAAAAGAAAATAAAATGACAGATGCTGATATTGAAGCAATTGGTGCTGGTGACCAAGGAATGATGTTTGGTTATGCAACAGACGAAACAGAAGAATATATGCCTTATCCAATTTCTTTAGCACATAAATTAACTAGACAATTAACAAAGGTAAGAAAAGATGGTACTCTTCCTTATCTTCGTCCAGATGGAAAATCACAGGTAACAGTAGAATATGATGAAAATGGGAAACCAGTGCATATCAATGCTGTTGTATTATCTACTCAACATGCCCCAGAAATTCCACAAGAACAAATCCATGAAGATATTCAAAAATATGTACTCGACCCAGTACTTCCAGCACATCTGATTGATGCAACAACTAAATTCTTCATCAATCCAACAGGCCGTTTTGTTATTGGTGGTCCAAACGGTGACAGTGGTTTAACAGGACGTAAAATCATCGTAGATACTTATGGTGGTTATGCAAGACATGGCGGTGGTGCTTTCTCTGGTAAAGACTGCACAAAGGTAGACCGTTCTGCTTGTTATGCAGCACGTTATGTAGCTAAAAACTTAGTAGCAGCAGGACTTGCAAAGCGTTGTGAAATCCAGCTTTCTTACGCTATCGGCGTAGCACAGCCTACTTCCGTTATGGTAGATACTTTTGGTACTGGAGTAAAATCCG
>CALASV010000331.1 GCA_937888895.1 uncultured Clostridia bacterium
ATTATAAAACTTTTATGAGTATTTTTCAATAGATTTTTATAAAAAATATATCTAAAAAAGATGGGACTATTAATTAGAGACCCATCTTTCTATTTTTATTTCTTTATATCTATTTAAAACTTCTTCATATTTCTTAAATTCATCTTCCCAAATTATATTAGGAATTTTATCTAAGGTGGTGTTCTATTATGATAACTAAAACAGCAAATAAGGAAAAGAGTTATAAAAAATGGAACAAGTTATCCATCCGAAGAAAAGTACTTGAAATTCTTGGTTTGATTTTCCGTTATGCATTGTTAATCAGCCTTGGTATGATTATCATTACCCCAATCTATGCAACATTTAAAGAGGGTATTACAGCACAAGACCAGCTCGGCTTAAAGAACTCTGCTTGGATTCCTCCAGCAACTTCTTTACAGTCCTTTATTACAGCTTGGTTGATTATGGACTATGACTTCTCTATCTTTTATAGTTTAGGAAATGCAGCTTTCCTTGCATTTTTACAGACATTGTGTGCAGCTTTAGCAGCATACTCCTTTACAAGATTGAGATTTAAAGGTAGTGGACTTTTATTTGGTCTCGTAATCTTTACGATTATCGTGCCTTCTCAGTCCATCATGTTAGCACAGTATATTACATTCCGAAATTTTGATATATTCGGTCTGATAAAACTGTTTACAGGTTCTTCCGTGAACTTACTTGGTTCTCCAGCAGCTCTTTACATCATGGCTGCAACTGGTGTAGGTATTAAGGGTGGTTTGTATATTTACATTTTACGTCAGGCATATCGTCAGCTTCCAATTTCTATCGAAGAAGCTGCTTATGTAGATGGTGCAGGTTTCTTAAGAACATTTTTCAGCATCGTAATTCCTGGTGTATCTTCTTCTTTAACAACTGTAGCAGTACTCAGCTTTGTATGGAACTATGCAGATACATATTTTATGTCTCTCTTCAACCCAACTCCAAATCAATTATCTTTACGTTTAGCAGACGTTCAGAAGAATATGCGTTGGGCAATCGGTGATGTACAGAAGTTAATTCCAGCAGAGTATATCGTAAACCTTGAATCTCCAATGGTTCATAAGGGTGTTGCTTCTGCTTGTGCAGTAACAATTGCTCCACTTCTTATTTTATACTTATTCGTTCAGAAGCGTTTTGTACAAGGTGTAGAACGAAGTGGTTTAGGTGGAGAATAATATTTAATGAAAAGAGTGCATTATATTATGCGTTCTTATAAAAATGTAACTTAAAGGCTATCATGGGGGAAGGAATTTCTTCCTCCATGAATTATGCGCTACTATAAGTAGCAGAATGAGAGGTTCAGATGAGCAAGATTATTGGAAAGAACCTGCCTAATATTCCTTGGCAGGAAAAACCAGCAAACTACAACAAGCCAGTATGGAGATATGACCAGAATCCAATTATTGAGAAAGATGCACTCCCAACATCCAATAGTATTTTCAACAGTGCTGTAGTTCCTTTTGGAGATGGATTTGCGGGCGTATTCCGTTGTGACAATCTGGGCGTAAGTATGGATATTTATGCTGGTTTCAGTAAAGACGCAATTCATTGGGATATTAATGAAACTCCTATTGTATTTGAAGGTGATCCTGAAGTTACAAAGAGAGAATATCGTTATGACCCTCGTGTATGTTTTATCGAAGACAGATACTATATTACATGGTGTAATGGATACCATGGTCCAACAATTGGTATTGCATGGACTAAGGATTTCCAGACATTCCATCAGTTAGAAAATGCATTCCTTCCATATAATAGAAATGGTGTATTATTCCCAGAAAAGATTAATGGAAAATTTGCAATGTTAAGCCGTCCAAGTGATACAGGCCATACTAAATTTGGTGATGTATTCTTCAGCCAGAGCCCTGATTTAGAATACTGGGGACATCATAGATATGTAATGGGAACATTCGGTGGAGATGCTTCTGCATGGCAGTCCACAAAGATTGGTCCTGGTCCTTGCCCAATTAAGACAGATGAAGGTTGGTTATTATTCTATCATGGTGTATTAAATACATGTAATGGATTTGTATACCGTATGGGTACTGCAATTCTTGACCTTGAAGAACCATGGAAAGTTAAATATCGTTCTAAGTTCTATGTTCTTTCTCCTGATAAGGATTATGAAAGAAATGGCGACGTTCCTAATGTTGTATTCCCATGTGCAGCCTTGGCGGATGCAGAAACAGGAAGAATCGCAGTTTACTATGGTTGTGCAGATACTGTAACAGGTCTTGCATTTACTACAGTAGATGAAATTGTAGAATGGACTAAGAAGCATACTCTGTAATGAGTAGATTAACTTATGACAGTAACGGATTTTATCTGGACGGGCAACCGTTCCAGATAATTTCCGGAACAATTCATTATTTTAGAGTTGTTCCAGAATACTGGGAAGATAGGCTGCGAAAATTAAAAGAATGTGGAATGAATGCTGTAGAGACCTATACTTGTTGGAATCTTCATGAGCGAAAAGAAGGTGTGTTTGATTTTTCAGGCGGGCTGAATCTGGCTCAATATTTGGAGACAGCCAAAAAATTAGGTCTTTTTGTTATTTTACGTCCAGGTCCATATATTTGTGCAGAATGGGATATGGGAGGACTTCCATCTTGGTTAATGAAGGTTCCGGGCATGAAACTCCGTTGTTATCATGAAGGATTTCTTGATAAAGTAAAAAATTACTTAAAAGAATTATTTAACCAAATTCGTCCTTATTTATCAGAAAATGGTGGTCCAATCATTGCTGTGCAAGTAGAAAATGAATATGGAAGTTATGGTAACGACCATCGTTATATGGAAGCAGTTCGTGATATTATTTTAGAAAATGATGTAAAGAGTTTATTATTTACTTCGGATGGACCAGGTTATTTTATGTTAAATGGTGGTGAATTAAAAGATACACTTGCTACTGTTAATTTTGGTAGTAATCCAAAGGCAAGTTTTGAATTATTGAAGCGTTTCCGTCCAGAACAGCCAATGATGTGTATGGAATATTGGAATGGTTGGTTTGATCATTGGTATGAAGAACATCATACAAGAGCAAGTGGTGACACTGCGGATGTTATGGAAGAAATGTTGCGAATGGGTGCTTCTGTGAATATGTATATGTTCCATGGTGGTACTAATTTTGGTTTATTAAATGGTGCAAATTATGAAAATGGTTTGCAACCAACAGTAACAAGTTATGATTATAATTGTCCATTAAGTGAATGTGGGGATTTAACAGAAAAGTATCATGCGATTAGAGAAATGATACAAAATTATACAGGAAAAGTAACAGAATTAACAGTAAAAAATTCAGTAAAACAGGCGTATGGCAAAGTAAAATTAACAAAGGTTGCTTGTTTATGGGATAATTTAGAAGCTATATCCGAAGAAGTAGTAAGTACTTCTTATCCACAGTCTTTTGAAGAAATTGGATTGGATTTTGGTTTTGTACTTTATGTAACGAAGTTAAAAGGTCCATTTGAAACATTAGAACTTTCGATTGATGGATTATGTGATAGAGCATTGATATTCTGGCGTAAAGATGGAAAAACACCGGAATTATTAGGTATTAAAGAAAATACAGGAAAACGAGATGATAGAGTAATTATTGGTCTTGGATTTGATGAAACAGCAGAACTTATGATTCTTGTTGAAAATATGGGCAGAGTAAATTATGGTGGCCATATTTTAGACGGTAAGGGAATTTTAAGAGGTGTTAGACTTGCAAATTAATATTTATTTGGTTGGGATATGTATCCGATTTCCTGTGAAAAACTAGAAGGTTTAAATTTTGCTGAAGTAGCAGAAGAAACAACAAAATATCCAGCTTTCTTCAAAGGTACTTTTGAAGTAGAAGAAGCAAACGATACATTTGTACGTTTAGATGGTTTTGTAAAAGGTATCG
>CALASV010000332.1 GCA_937888895.1 uncultured Clostridia bacterium
TTCATAACTTTTTTCAAATTTTTTTTACATTTTTATGTATTCTGCACAACGCATATTACATTTTTTTACTTTTCCACAGTAATTCTACCGAAATATTCAAATTTTACATAAAATTGGAATTATAAACTACTCCCTTCTCTTTCATTTCGTTTAAAAGTCGAAGCGATATTTGTTTCAGTTCAATCGGATATTCGTAATCTAAACTTACTCATAACCAAATAGCTACTATCGTAGCTTATCAGATGGAGCTTAGAAATCTCCACAGTTAAATCAACATAATATTAACAAAATAATTCCAAACCTAAATCAAAAAAACAGAAACCCAATTCCAAAGCAGTGAATCCTATTTTGAACTGCGTGGAATTGGGTTTCTGTTTTTTTGTCTCATATTATAATTGATTGAACACTACTATTTTTCTAAATATCTTGCTACTCTCTGTGCTGTTTTTAATAATTCCTTTGGACTTTCTTCTGCCATATCATACAAATTCTCTAATAGTTCTCTATGTATTTCTTCTTTTTCTTCCATTTCTGGTTTTTCATCTAAAAATACACGATACAACATACGAATATCATCGATAGAAAGTTCATCATAGTTTACTTCTAAATAATCGATAATCGAATTAATATCCTCCTGCACAAATTCCATCATTTCTTCATACTGTTCTCTTGTCATAATAATACCCTCCCATTTTTCATATAAAATATTTTTCACATATTAAGTATTACAATATATTACAAAATCATCATTGCATCTCCAAAAGAAAAGAATCTATATTTTTCTTCTACTGCCTCTTTATAAGCATTTAACACATTTTCTCGTCCTGCTAATGCTGATACTAACATTACTAACGTAGATTCTGGTAAGTGAAAGTTTGTAATCAAACAATCTAACACTTTGAATTGATATCCTGGATAAATAAAAATACTTGTATCATCTTCTTTTGCTTGTACAAAACCATTTTCATCTGCTGCTGATTCTACTGTACGACAACTTGTTGTACCTACACAAATAATTCTACCACCATTTCTCTTTGTATCATTGATTTTCTTTGCTTCAGATTCCGTTATTTGATACGTTTCTGTATGCATATGATGGTCTAAAATATTATCTTCTTTTACTGGTCGGAATGTTCCAAGCCCTACATGTAATGTAACATTCGCAATCGTAATTCCATTTTGTTCTATTTTTTCTAATAATTCTTTTGTAAAATGCAACCCTGCTGTTGGTGCGGCAGCAGAACCTTCGTGTTTTGCATATACCGTTTGATAACGATTTTTATCCTGCAATTTATGTGTAATATACGGTGGTAATGGCATTTGACCTAATTTGTCCAAAATTTCTTCAAAAATACCTTCATAATAGAATTTTACTAAACGATTTCCTTCTTCTACAATGTCTAATACTTCTGCTATTAAAATACCATCTCCAAACTGTATCTTTGTACCAGGTTTTGCTTTCTTGCCTGGTTTTACCAATGTTTCCCAAATATCATTCTCTCTTCGCTTTAATAAAAGAAGTTCTATTTGTGCTCCTTTTACTTCTTCTTTATTACTAGTAGAAAGAATCCTTTCCCCAATCAATCTTGCTGGAATTACTTTTGTATTGTTTAAAACAAGGCAATCTCCCTCTCTTAAATAATCTAAAATATCCGTAAATTTTTGATGCTTTACATTACCACTCTCCTTATCTAACACTAAAAGCCTAGAAGAAGAACGGTCTTCTAATGGGTCTTGTGCAATCAATTCTTCTGGTAAATCAAAATAAAAATCTTGTTTCTTCATACTATTTTAAACACAAACGTGTCTTTCTCCTTTCCAATTTTTCCTTCTATTTTACATACGTTCCTGTAAAATAATATTCTATAATTTCCTTATAAGTAAATCCTGCTTCTGCCATTCCTTTCGCTCCATACTGACTCATACCAACGCCATGTCCATATCCCATACCTGCAAAAAGAAGTTCACTACTCTCTGTTGGTGCAACTCTTGGATAATTCCAAAGGTTATCAGCACTTTGAACAATATACTGTTCTACTTGCTGGGAAGCTTTTTCTACTCCACTAGCAGAAACAATATACATATTGCTAATTCTTCCATTCTCTATTCCATTCGAACTAAGAATAGTAACAGCATCTGGAATATCTCCTTTTTTTATTATTTTAAACTTTGTACTGTATAAATTCAAGACTGTTCTTAATGTTGTTCCTTTCAATAACATAACACGGTCAGAACCTTCTATTTGTATTGTATTAATTCTTCCACTAGAAGAAACTTGCATTGGGGTTAACTTAGATACTAATCCTATCTTCTTGCCCTGCTTTAAAAGTAAAGAAGAAATTTTTTCTTTTGTCATCATCACTTGCCAAGAAATTCTAGGAGAATCTCCTTCATAAACATAAGGCACTCTTCGCAAATATAGTTTTTTTGTTTCCCATACATTTTCAGAATCTTCCGTACTACCTCCACTCGTAGAGAAAAAATAAGTAGTAACTACTTTATTATTATAATAGACCATTTCTCCTTTCGTATCGTTTACTGCTCGTCTTGCTTGTATCGTTTCTGCTAAGAAACCTTTATATACTTGAGAAGATATGGTATCTACTATGTTATATCCTTTTTTAGCATTCGAGACTCCACCGTATCCCGCATTCATTAACGCATAACTTCTTGCACAAACAGCTTGGGCTTTTAGAGCTTCCTCATGCCAAGTAGAAGGCATCTCTGATGGAACTACACTATATAAATATTCTTCCATTGGTAAAATATTCACAGCAGTTAATGTATTTTTTCCGTATCTTCCAATTTCTATTCTACCTCGATAGACTCTAGACTCCATATCAATACATTTTACACCATTTTTATAAGAATCCATTGGACGAAATTGTGGATACGCATTATGTTCATCTACATCTAACAATATACTTCCAAAACTACCCTCTAATAAAACTCTATATGGATTATCTGCTAATATTTCTAATGAAGTTTTTTTATCTTGTGTCTTTATTTCTTTCGCTACTTGCTCTGCCTTATCCAATGTACTATAATTACCTAAATATACTCTCCATTTATGCTCATACGTACTTCCTACATAAGCCTTCGTTCCATTTGCTACATACTTATCAGCAACTCCTTTTGCTTCTTTATAGCTATTATAAATCTTTGTTTCGCTTATAAAATATCCATTTATGGGAGAAAACGTAAAACTATTTGTACTTGTTAATAATACTTCTTGTATATAAGTATTTCCTGTACAATATCCATACCCTAATCTATCATTATAAATAGTAATAGACTTTTTTCCTGAATATAACTCCGTTAAACCAACTCGAATTTCCATTTTAGTAGCAATGGTTTCTGCTTTCACTATCATAGGATAACAAATATTTACTAAAAAGCCAACTAAAAAAAGAAAGATTACTCTTTTTTTCCAATTCATACTTAATCACCTTTATAAACTTTAATTCTATCCTATTGTACTTTATTTTTTATAGATATGCTACTTCTTTTTTCACAAAAAAAAATCGTAACCAAAACTTAAATGTTATTTCACAAAAAATTTATTGTATAATCTAAAAAATTGCGTTATAATTTCTTCTAATTTTGAACATAGATATTTATACACTAAGGAAAGGCAGGAATTTTCCATGCTAAATAAAAATACTTTATATTCTCTTGGCATTGATATTGGTTCTACTACAGTAAAAGTAGCACTATTAGACAAGCAAAGAGCTTTATTATTTTCTGCTTATGAGCGTCATTTTGCAGATATTCAAGGTACGCTTTCTTCTATTTTAAAGAAGATGAAAGACCTGACTGGTAGCTGTATGCTTTCTGCTGCCATTACTGGTTCTGGTGGTCTTACATTAGCAAAACATTTACATATCCCTTTTGTCCAAGAAGTTGTTTCTGTTGCTTCTGCTCTACAAGAAACTGCTCCACAAACAGATGTTGCCATCGAACTTGGTGGTGAAGATGCAAAAATTATTTATTTTACTGGTGGAATTGAACAACGAATGAATGGTATCTGTGCCGGCGGTACAGGTTCTTTTATTGACCAAATGGCTTCTCTTTTAAAAACTGATGCCACAGGATTAAATGAATACGCAAAAGAATACAAAGCCATTTATCCAATTGCTGCTCGTTGTGGCGTATTTGCTAAATCCGACATTCAACCACTTATCAACGAAGGTGCCTCCAAACAAGATTTATCGGCTTCTATTTTTCAAGCTGTCGTCAATCAAACCATTAGTGGTCTTGCTTGTGGTAAACCAATTCGTGGAAATGTGGCATTTCTTGGTGGACCTTTGCACTTTTTAACCGAATTGAAACAAGCATTTATTCGTACTCTACATTTAACACCTGAACAAACCATTGTTCCAAATAACTCTCATTTATTTGCCGCTATTGGTTCTGCTTATCATGCTTCTTCTGATATTTTTTCTTTAGATGACCTTTTAGAACAATTACAAACAGGCATTTCTATGGACTTTGAAGTTGCTCGTATGCAACCACTATTTGAAACGGAAAATGATTATGAAGAATTTACCACTCGTCATAAAAAAGCAACTGTAAAAAAAGCACCCCTAACAGACTATCATGGCAATTGTTTTCTTGGAATTGATGCAGGTTCTACAACAACAAAAGCAGCTTTAGTTGGCGAAGATGGTTCTTTACTCTATTCCTTTTACCAAAATAATAACGGAAGCCCATTAAAAACTGCCTTAAAAGCAGTAAAAGAAATTTACTCCCTATTACCTTCCGATGCTTCCATTGTCCGTTCTTGTTCTACAGGTTATGGAGAAGCCTTGATGAAAGAAGCTCTTATGCTAGATGAAGGAGAAGTAGAAACGATTGCTCATTATCATGCTGCTGCACATTTTGCAAAAGATGTTGATTGTATTTTAGATATTGGTGGACAAGATATGAAATGTATTCGTATTAAAAATGGTACGGTAGATAGCGTACAATTAAATGAAGCTTGTTCCTCTGGTTGTGGTTCTTTTATTGAAACTTTTGCGAAATCGTTAAATTATACTGTAGCTGATTTTGCCAAAGTTGCTTTATTTGCAAAAAATCCAATTGACCTTGGTACTCGTTGTACTGTTTTCATGAATTCGAAAGTAAAACAAGCCCAAAAAGAAGGTGCTTCCGTTGCTGATATTTCCGCAGGACTTGCCTACTCTGTAATTAAAAATGCATTATATAAAGTAATCAAAATAACAGATGCGAAAGATTTTGGAAAAAAAGTCGTTGTACAAGGTGGTACTTTTTATAATGATGCCGTACTACGAAGTTTTGAAAAAATATCTGGATGTGAAGCTGTTAGACCAAATATTGCTGGAATTATGGGTGCATTTGGTGCTGCTTTAATTGCAAGAAAACATTTTAATGGCACAAAAACTACGATGCTTTCTATCAAACAAATACGAGAACTTACCTTTTACACGGATATGACTCGTTGTAAAGGTTGTACCAATCATTGTTTACTTACTATCAATCATTTTTCTGGTGGTCGTAAATTTATTTCTGGTAACCGTTGTGAACGTGGTATTGGAAAAGAAAAAGCAAACCAAACCATTCCAAATTTATATGCTTATAAATTGCAACGCTATTTTTCTTATAAACCATTAGAACAATTTGAAGCGAAACGTGGTACAGTAGGTATTCCAAGAGTATTAAATATGTATGAAAATTATCCATTTTGGCACACCTTTTTTACAGAACTTGGGTATCGTGTTATTTTATCTCCAACTTCATCAAAAAAAATATATGAACTTGGTATCGAATCCATTCCAAGTGAATCCGAATGTTATCCTGCTAAGTTAGCTCATGGTCATATTATGTGGTTATTACAACAAGGAGTTCGCTATATTTTCTATCCTTGTATTCCTTATGAACGTAGAGAATACGCAGAATCCGGAAATCACTATAACTGCCCTATTGTAACTTCTTATGGGGAAAACATCAAAAACAATGTAGAAGAATTAAAAGACCCTTCCATTACCTTCCAAAATCCTTTTCTGTCTTTAGAATCCGAAGATATTGTTTGTAAACGATTAGTAGAAGTGATTGGAAAAGAAAATCAAATTGTATTAGCTGTTCATAAAGCATGGAACGAATTAAACCAAGCTCGTTTAGATATACAAAAAGCAGGAGAAGCTGCTGTAGATTATATCGAAAAACAACATTGTCTTGGTATTGTACTAGCAGGTAGACCTTATCATATTGACCCTGAAATCAACCATGGTATTCCAGAATTACTCACTTCTTATGGAGTTGCTGTATTAACAGAAGATAGTATTTCCCATTTAGGAACGATTGAACGTCCTACCATTGTTGTAGACCAATGGATGTACCACACGAGACTATATGCTGCTGCTTCCTATGTAAAAACAAATCCAAATTTACAATTGATTCAATTAAATTCCTTTGGTTGTGGCTTGGATGCAGTAACAACAGACCAAGTTTCCGATATTTTAACAAAGTCTGGAAAAATATATACCGTATTAAAAATTGATGAAGTAAACAATTTAGGTGCTGCTCGTATTCGTATTCGTTCTTTACTTTCAGCACTAAAAGAACGCCAAAATAAACAGCCTCCCAATAAAGTAGCTTCTTCTGCTTATGAACGTGTGATATTTACAAAAGGAATGAAAAAAGAATATACCATTCTTGTTCCTCAAATGTCACCTATCCATTTTGAATTTTTAGAACCAGCTTTTCATTCTTGTGGTTATAACATAGCAATTTTACCAAACCCAAGTCGTTCTGCTGTAGATACTGGGTTACGTTTTGTCAATAATGATGCTTGTTATCCT
>CALASV010000333.1 GCA_937888895.1 uncultured Clostridia bacterium
TGCCACGCGAAGCGTGTGTAGATAAACGACCATAAACTTTGTTTATGGTATAATAAATTGCTTTATTATGATTCTTCCTTTTCAAAAAAGCATTTGTACGATTTATTAGTATAGCATTATTTAAGATTTTTCATTAACAATACAATTCAAAAAAAGGAAGTAAATATTATAGAATAGGAATGAAACTTTTATGATACTTCATGGATTAAATAAATTAACACTTTTAGATTACCCGGGACACCTTGCTTGTACTGCATTTACTGCTACTTGCAATTTTCGTTGTCCTTTTTGCCATAATGGTTCTCTCGTATTATATCCATCTTCTTGCGAAAGCATAACAGAAGAACAATTTTTTACCTTTCTAAATGATAGAAAAAATCGTTTAGAAGGTGTTTGTATTACGGGTGGAGAACCAACACTACAACCTGATTTAATTCCTTTTATAAGAAAAATAAAAAAGCAAGGATTTCTTGTAAAACTAGATACCAATGGATATAAACCAAATATTCTTGCCACTTTATTATCCGAAAACTTGCTTGATATGGTTGCTATGGATATTAAAAATTCAAAAGAACAGTATGCTAAAACTTGTGGAATATCAGAAAACTTTTTTCATATTTCTCATATAGAAGAAAGTATTTCTTTGTTATTGCATTCCAATATTCCGTATGAATTTCGTACGACAATTGTAAAAGAACTCCACGATGAAACAGCCATACTTGGTATTGGTTTATGGCTAAAAGAACTTTCTATAAAATATAGAAACCAAGAACATATAACTTTTCCTTATTTTTTACAAAGTTTTAAAGTTTCTGACTATCTAATTTGTGGCACACAAGATATGTTTCATTCTTATACCAAACAAGAACTAGAACAATTTGCTTCTATTCTTCGTGATTATATTCCAAATACGAAACTTCGTGGAGACTAAAGCTTCCCTATTTTTTATTATGTTCTAAATAAAAATACCAATATCCAAAACCTCCTCTACACTTCTTTCCTTGTTCTAATGGGGAAAAATCTTGAAAACCAAAGTTTTCAGCCATATATTGGTCACGATAACCAAACTGTCCTGGAACTCCAAGAGCATATCGTTCTCCATGACGATTACATAGCTTTGCCAAAAGTAAATGGTGATATTCATAAAATCCATGTAACAAAAAATGATTATTTTTTAGAAAAACCCATTCTTTTGGCAAATGTTCTATATCGTCTAATGTCATTCGACAACATTTTCGACGAATACCATCAAAAGGCAATTTTATTTCTGGCAAACGTTCCATACATTCTATCAAAGACCAAGTTTCTTTCCGAACTGGTAATACTTCTGGCACAGCCTCTACTTGTTTTTCTTCTACAACTTCTGTTACTGTATTTATCCATTTCTTTATAGAATAAGTATTTTCTTCTAATAATTCCTGTCCATCTACCCTCCCTCCACAAATACCATCTAAAACACCTTCTATATAAACTGCATTTAAGTCCTTTATTTTTTTTCCACTACTTAAAAAATTATGTATATCTGTTTCAAAACATTCTGTTGCCATTCCCTCTACAATAGGTAATGCAACTCCATCTACAATACTTCCATCTTGAAACAAATAAACAGGATAAATTTTTTTACTTATTTCTTGTTCTAGACAAGCTTCTCTATAATAAATTTGTACACTACAACAAGTTCCTCTACAATATAATCCCATATAGCCAGCTCGTCTTTTACGCTCTCCATTTTCATAAACAGAAAAATATATCATTTGACGACTATATTCCATTCACAACTCCTCCTTCCATAAATACAATATATGAGTTTGTCCTAAAAAAAATACCTATAATTATTTGTATTATTGTTTTTTCTATGGTATATTATAATAATTATGAAACCTATATTAAGAAAAAATATTTACGAATATAAGCTTAATCAAAAGAAAGGAATTATTACCATTTATGAATTTACTTACTTTAGAAAATATAAGTAAAAGCTATACCGAGCGTATGCTTTTTCACCATATTAATTTAGGTATCAATGAAGGTGATAAAATTGGTGTCATTGGTATTAACGGAACTGGAAAATCTACTCTATTAAAAATCATCGCAGGATTAGAAGAAACTGACGAAGGCACTGTTATAAAAAACAATAAACTTCGTATCTCTTATCTTCCACAAACTCCTGTATTTGATGAAACAAAATCTATTCTTACCAATGTTACCGAAGGTCAAACAGCAAAAGAAAGTTATCGAAATATTACAGGAGAAGCTAAAGTTATGCTCCAAAAATTTGGAATCTCTAACCCTGATAACAATTCCTCTACCCTTTCTGGAGGACAAAAAAAGAGAGTTGCTCTTGTCCGTACTTTACTTACAGAATCTGACCTTTTAATACTAGACGAACCAACAAACCATTTAGATAGTGAAATGACAGAATGGTTAGAAGACTATCTTCGCAAATGGAAAGGTTCTTTTATTATGATTACTCATGACCGATACTTCCTTGACCGTGTCACAAACAAAATCGTAGAATTGGATAAAGGACATTTATATTCTTATCAAACAAATTATTCTGGATTTGTTGCATTAAAATCGGAAAGAGAAGAGATGGCACTTGCTACCGAACGCAAAGCAAAAGCTTTATTTAGAACAGAACTTGCTTGGATGCAACGAGGTGCTAGAGCTCGTTCCACAAAACAAAAAGCACATATTCAACGCTTTGAAGCTTTACGCGACCGTGAAAAAATACAAGTAGATGGAACTGTAGAAATCAATGCCCTTTCCTCTCGTATGGGTAAAAAAACAATTGAATTGTATGACATCAGTAAAAGTTATAATGACAATATACTTTTTTCTCCATTTAGTTATATCTTTTTACCAACAGACCGTATTGGTATTGTAGGACATAATGGTTGTGGTAAATCCACCTTATTAAATATTATTACAGGAAAATGCAAACCCGATACAGGTTCTATTGAAATTGGAACTACAATGAAAATAGGGTATTTTTCTCAAGAAAATGAAGCATTAAATCCAAATATAACCGTATTGCAATATATTCGAGATACAGCCGAATATATCGAAACAAGCGAAGGCACTATGACTGCCTCTGCCATGTGTGAACAATTTTTATTTGATGGCTCTATGCAATATACTAAAATTGAAAAATTATCTGGTGGTGAAAAACGACGCTTATATTTATTAAAAGTACTCATGGAAGCACCTAATGTACTTATTTTAGATGAACCAACGAATGACTTAGACATTCAAACATTAACAATTTTAGAAAATTATTTATCTAACTATGAAGGAATTGTGATTACTGTTTCGCACGACCGTTATTTTCTTGACAAACTAGCTACTCGTATTTTTTCTTTTGAAAACGGAGAAATTGTTCGCTACGAAGGAAATTATAGTGACTTCAAACAAGCCCAAAAAGATAACATATCTACCTCAAATACTATTAGTACAGAAAAACAAATTACTCCTAGTTCTAACTCGAAAGCTACTTGGAAACAAAAAGATACACGCTTAAAATTTTCATATAAAGAACAAAAAGAATACGAAACCATTGATGAAGATATTGCTACACTAGAAAATAAAATTACTCAATTGGAAAATGAAATCAATGCCTCTGCTAGTGAATACTCTAAATTAACATTATTAATGGCAGAAAAAGAACAAACAGAAAAATTACTAGAAGAAAAAATGGAACGCTGGGTATACTTAAATGACCTTGCAGAACAAATAGAACAAGCAAAACAAAACTAATCTTCTAAGTCCATCAAACATTCAAAATCCATTTCATTACTTAATCATAACTAAATCAAATAAGTCCACTACTTCTAGTACGTAAAGCACTAAATGGTGAACTTATTTGATTCGTGTCAAACGGATATTCGTAATCCGCTTCGCTACTTACTCATAACCGAATAGCTACT
>CALASV010000334.1 GCA_937888895.1 uncultured Clostridia bacterium
AAACTCCTCCGACAAATTTTTCCCATTTGTCTGTAAAGAATAAATGATTCTACTACCATTGCTATTTACTTCATCCACTTTTTTCGTAAAATACCGATAAAATGCAATACCAGCTAATAAAGGTTCGCCACCTTGAAAACAGTATGTCACATCTCCTCCATTAGCAAAAAGCAATGTTTTTTGTATTAACTGATCTACTACTTCATAACTCATAATTCCATACGAATATTGTTCTCTATTCTTTGCTGTATCTTTATAAAAACAATAAGCACATTCCATATTGCATAGAGAAGATGCAGGTTTTATAAGTGCTGTAATATGTTTTTTCATTCCTTTAATCCTCTATGATTGGACGATACCCTTCTGCTTTTTCTATCCAATTTAATAATCGAATCCTCAAATTTTGTTTTATTTCTTCATACTCTGAATTTCCAATTAAATTATGTAATTGATTTGGATCTACTGTTAAATCATACAAAAAATCGTCTGCATATACTTTCGCAGAAGCTACTTCATTTCCATTACATCCTGGTGCATAAACAGCATAAGTGTATTCTTTTGTACGAATCACTCTTCCTACACGACTTTCTGATATTTGAGCAAATACTTCATTTGGTCGTTCCAAATTTTTCTGTTCTACAACATCCAAAAGATTTTCTCCAATCATATCTTCTCCAATATCCAATCCAGCTAATGCTAAAATTGTTTTTGGAAGACTTTCCGTACTTACTAATTCTTCTACTACTTTACCACCTTTATATTTACCACCCGCAATAACTAATGGCACTCTTAAACAAGCATCATGACAAGAACGCTTATAATCATCACAACCATTCAAATGACTGTCTTGATTTCTTGTTTTAAAATGAGAACCATGGTCCGATGCAAAAATAATAACAGTATTTTCATATAAATTCTTTTCCTTTAAACATTGTACAAGTTTTCCTAAATTTTCATCCAAACTTGCACATGCTCCTAAGTAATCTGGATATTCTTCTTTATAATCTCCTATAAGTGCCTCTAAATCCCCTGGCAACTCATAATTTTTATACTTTTCTTTAGAACCAACTGGTCCTTCATAATGATATCTATCATTTTGATGATGTGGCTCAATATGAGAAATTGTCATAAAAAATGGCTTTTCCAATGGCTTATCTAAAAACTCTAAAGCAAAATCTGTAATACAATCTGCACGATATCCATGAAAATCAATTTGATTATTATGTTCGTCAAATACATATCCATCGTATCCGTGAGAAGTAAATTCTAATACATCTGATGCACGCCAAAAACCTGTATACCCTCCTCGATATTCTAATGGAATTGCCGTAGTTGTATGGTCAATTCTATGAGGTTTTCCTATTTCTCCATCACTCGCCAAATGCCATTTCCCAATATATGCTGTTTCATATCCAATTTCTTCCATATAATTTGCCAATGTTTTTACATCTAATGGAAGCATCACATTATTTCTAAAACATCCTGTTTCCGTTGGATATTTTCCGGTCTGAAACAATGCACGACACGGACCACATACTGGTTGTGGTGAAAAAGCATATTCAAATTTCACACCTTCTCTTGCTATTTGGTCTAAATTTGGTGTAATATCTAATTTTTGCCCATAACAACCACAAGTATCTGCTCGTTGTTGGTCTGTAAAATAAAATATAATATTTGGTCTACTATCCATTCTTCCTTACCTCCATACAAACTTTTGAATTTTATACTCTTTTTCTTCTTATCACTTTACGAATTAACTTAACAAACAATACAATAATTAAGATTAAAAGAAGTAATACTACTAAAATAATACCAATTATCATAAAGAAAAACTGGTTTGGACTCTTTAATAAATCTATAATGTTTTTACTATCTTCTACTACTTTTCTTCCTTCTTCTTTTGCATATCTAGTTGAAACATTTGGAATACCATCTCCATCTGTATCTTCAAATGATTCCATATAGCGTGCCATTGCTTCCCATGCTTTTAATTCTCTTCCTTCTGTCATAATAATCGCATTTAGGAAACCATCCATCACTGTACCATCTGCATATTTTGGTACAATCGAGAGTAACCCAAACGAAAGGTCTGTGACGGAACCTATCAATCTTGCACTATATAAATCTGCTACTAAATGATATAACTTATCATCTTCTAATTCCATTCGTTCTCCATCTAATGTAACTAAATGAGCATCAAACGATTTACTTAAAATCATTCGATTTGGATTAAATGTCCATTGAAGACCTGAAGTATACAATCTCGCAGAAGACATCAATGGAGAAATCGAAGCATCAATTTCTGCTACTATTTTTAATTCTTTTCCTGTTAAATAAATACTAATTAAAGGATACCCTGCTAAACCATCTTCACCAATACCAAGTGAAAACGAATTAAATACATCTTCTACTGTAATATTGCCAATTGGATATGTTTCACGTACAAGTCCTGCTGGAACAACTGCTACATCGACTGGAGTTCCGTCCCATTCTGGCAAACTTTCTACCGTATAACGATAAGCATCTGCCATAATGCTACCTAAATTACGTTCTACATGTTTCGAAGCAAGTGTAGAAGAATCTACAAAATCTACTTCATTTTCTGCTAAAACTTGGTCTCTTGTATATCCATAACGATACAAATAGTTCACATCAATCAAGGAAACATAGTCATCTATTTTCTTTTGCATTTCTGCGTCTTGTGGAACATCCATTGTAATAGGAAGTAATTCGTAATTATTTAAGTCCCAACTTCCATCTTCCTTTTGTGTTAACGACATAGAACCAAGATATTTTCCATATTCTCCAGCAGAAGCAATATAAGTTGTTCCGTGCACAATTGGCTCAGAAAGTTTCGTATGTGTATGACCACTAATAATGACATCTATTTCTGGTACATTTTTTGCTAAAATTTCATCTTCTGACTTTGTTTCATCTTTCCATGTACCACTATGAGAAAGACATACAATCATATCAGCATCTTCATTCGCCTGAATTTTAGCTACAGTTTCCTTTGCTGCTACAACAGGGTCTTTGAATACTAACTCACAAAATGGAGAACATTCTAATGCATTCATTCCATAAATACCCATAATTGCAATGTTTACATCACCCTTTTTCACCATAATGTAATCTTTTACACCATAAGTTTCTAATGTATCCAATAAAGCAAGACTTTCTTTACTAAATTCCACTTGTCTTGTCATTTCCCAATCTAAGTTAGAAATTAGCATAGCTGGAAGTACATCTCCACTTTCTATGGCACGAAGTAACGAATTTTTTAATCCATTTGGACCATAATCAAATTCGTGATTACCAATTGTAGTTGCTTCAATTCCAAGAGCACCTAATACTCTAAGTTCTGCTGATTCTGTTTCAAAAATGGACTGCACTAACGTACCCATCGAAAAATCACCAGCATCTACAAACAATGTATCTGCGTTTTTTGCAAATTGTTCATTTGCTAATGTTTTAATTCTAGATAAACCACCCATTTTCACTGTCTTTCCATTTTCTACAGTAGAAAATGTATTTAAATGAGAATGTACATCATGAACAAATAAGATATCTACTTTTTTTGTAGCTTCCTCTGCACTTGCAGTAAAAGGAAGTGCAAATGCTATGAATGCTACCATTATAATAATAATAGCGAAAAATTTTTTTCCTGTTTTCATAAATAATATCCTTTCCTTAAATTAGTTTTATAAAAGTTCGTCTTACTACTATCTGTTAGAACAAATATCCATTCTTTACTACATCAATTTGCTCTATGCCATAATACCTAAAACAACGAATTGCTGTTTCATTTATTTGTTCTCCCGGAACTACAATGGGAATTGCAGGAGGACAAGTTGCTGTTGGTATACGACAAATTCTTCCTAGTGCTTGTTGTACTGGTAATACTTCTCCCAAAGAAAAGAACGCTTCTCTTACAGATAATACTTGCTCTGTATTTCTTACAAGAGGAATTTGTTTTTCTTTTACTGTATCTTCATTTTTTTTCGATACATTACAAGAAACTTCTTTTGCAATATATTGCATTGCTTCTTCTAAATGTTTAAAATCTTCTATTTTATTTTCTGGTGTTACCATCAATACAACATAATCGTTATCTGCATATTCACATTCGATATGATACATTCTAAGTTTATTTGCTAATATCTGTCCTGACATCATAAAAGAAGATTTTATTGTAATACGCAACGGGTCAGTTGTAAGTACATTCCATCCATAGTCCTTTAATTTTTGTTTTGTATATTCTACTTTCGATATTGTGTAAAAAAGTTTTTCTTTATACTCATTTGCAAGATAAGCATTACACAAATCTAGCGATTGTAAAATTAAGTAAGATGGACTTGTAGAACCAAATAATTCCATCGACTGTTTTGCTTGGTTTTCTAACGATTTTGGAGCATTTTTACTAATATGTAAATACGCTCCCCCTGTTAGTACAGGTAATGTTTTATGAGCAGAGTCACAACACAAATCTGCTCCAAGCTCGATTGGATGTTTGGAAGGTGTAAGAAAATGTAAATACGCCCCATGAGCATTGTCTACTAAAAGTAATGTATCATACTTATGGCAAACATCAGCAATCGCTTTGATATCAGCTTCTCCTCCAAGATAATTTGGACTTGTAATATAAACTGCTGCCACTGGTTGTTTTTGTAGTTGCAATGTATTTTCTAACTGCTCTAGGGATATACTACAACTACAAAGAGAATCATCTTCCCCTTCTGGCCATAACCAAACAATATCAAAATCAAGTAAAATCGTAGCATAAAGAAATGATTTATGTACATTTCTTGTAGCTATTACAATAGGTCGATTATTTCCTATCTTTTTTTCCTTTAAACTATTAGCCCCAAAAAAACTTCTTTGTTTTTCCTGCCACCATCTCCTTGCTAACTCTAGCATTGCTCTTACACATTGACTAGAACCTTCTGTTGAAAATAAAGTACGTCTTGTTCCAAACAAGCATGTAGCAATTGCTTCACTTTCTGCGATAATACCAGAAGCCTCATAAAGTGCATCTGCCCCTGAAACTTCGGTAATATCACTTATCTCACAGCCAAGCATACCTTGACCTTTATGCCCTGGCATATGAAATCTGCTTCCATTTAAGTTTTTATAATTTGTTACAAAATCTACAATTGGAGTTTTCATAATAAAACCTATCTCGATTGTTCGGCATCTTCTGCTGCCTTAATCATAATTGCACATTCAATTCTTTTCTTAAATAACTCACATCCTGGTTCATAAATACCACGAATCGAACCACTCGCATGATACGCATTCGCAGCACAACCACCAGAACAATATAATTTCGCCCAACAATCTTTACAATCTGGTCTAGAATACGCATTACAACTACGAAAATCTTCTCTCAACGCATCATTTGTAACACCATTCCAAATATCACCTAACTTATATGCTTCATCCCCTACAAATTGATGACAAGGATACAAATCACCCCAAGGAGTTACTGCCATATACTCCGTACCAGAACCACAACCAGAAATTCGCTTATATACACAAGGACCTTCGGTTAAATCAAGCATGTAATGATAAAATGTAAACCCTCTTCCTTCTTTTTTACGCTTTATCATTTCTTTTGCCAAAATCTCATAATGTTCTTTTACAATTTCTAAATCTTCCTTTGTCAATGCAGCAGGGTCATCAGCCGAACTAACCACAGGCTCCATACTAAGCTCTGTAAAACCAAGGTCAGCCATATGAAATACATCTTTTGTAAAATCAGGATTTGCATGAGTAAACGTACCTCTCATATAATAACCTTGTCCACCTCTTGATTCTACTAACTGTTTAAACTTAGGAACAATTTTATCATAGCTTCCATTTCCAGCATAATCTACACGCTTCAAGTCATTGATTTCTTTACGACCATCTAAACTAAGTACAACATTACTCATTTCTTTATTTGCAAACTCAATGACATCTTCATCAATTAACATACCATTTGTTGTTAATGTAAAACGGAAGTTTTTATTATGTTCTTTTTCTACACTTCTTGCATACTCTACTAACTGTTTTACTACATCCCAGTTCATAAGAGGTTCACCACCAAAGAAATCCACTTCCAAATTTCTTCTCTTACCAGAATTTTTAATTAAAAAATCCAAGGCTTGCTTACCCACTTCAAAACTCATTAACGCTCTGTCACCATGATATTTTCCTTGACTGGCAAAACAATACGAGCAATTCAAATTGCAAGTATGAGCGACATGTAAACATAATGCTTTAATTACATTACCAGAACGCTCTTTAAACTTTCCAGCCATATCTTCAAATGTATCTTCTGTATACAGTTTACCCATCTTTACAAGGCTTCTAATATCCTCCATACAAAGATGAAGTTCTTCCTCTGTCACATCCGGACGATGTCCGTATTTCTCCATCATCTGTGCAACAATTTCTTCCTCTGTCTTTTCTTTAAAAGCAGCAATCATATCATACGCCACTTCATCTACTACATGTACTGCACCAGAACATGTATCTAATACAATATTATAGCCATTCAATTTATACTGATGTACCATAAACTCTTCCTTCCTATACTCTCTCTACTAATCTTATAAAAAACAAAAGTTATTGTAAAATAACACAACACTTTTTACAATAAAAAAATGCTACTATTACAGCAGCATTTTTAGTTACCATTCCCTCATTCCTAGTGAATATAACAAAAAATCTGCCCATTAGAAAACTGCTTTCACGCAGTGGGCAGATTTTAATGGATTATTTTTCTGTGTTTTCACACTGCTGATTAGCAACACCACAGCTAGTCTTGCAAGCAGACTGACAAGATGTCTGGCATTCGCCACAGCCACCGTTCTTTGCACTTTCACAAAGGTTACGAGTTTCAAGAGTTTTAATTCTTTCCATGACTTATTCTCCATTTTCCTTAAAATTCATAATGGTAAAACTACCACTATTTTGTATAGTATAACATAAAGATAGTTATCAGTCAAGAATTGCACTTTTTTATTCCAATTCTTTTAATAATTTTCTTTTCTTACTTCAAAATAAGCTTGTGGATGATTACAAACAGGACAAACTTCAGGTGCTTTTGTTCCTACTACAATATGACCACAGTTACGACATTCCCAAACCTGTACACCACTCTTTTCAAATACTGTTTTTGTTTCAATATTTTGAAGTAATGCACGATATCTTTCTTCATGAGCTTTTTCAATCGCAGCTACACCACGGAATTGTTCTGCAAGTTTCGTAAACCCTTCTTCTTCTGCTTCTCTTGCCATTCTTTCATACATATTGGTCCATTCTGCATTTTCTCCCTCTGCTGCATGAAGAAGATTTTCTTCTGTAGTTCCTAACTCACCAAGAGCCTTAAACCATAATTTTGCATGTTCCATTTCATTTTGTGCTGTCTTTAAAAATAATTCTGCAATCTGCTCATAACCAGCTTTCTTTGCAACAGAAGCAAAATAAGTATACTTATTTCTTGCCTGAGATTCACCAGCAAATGCTTCCCATAAGTTTTTCTCTGTCTTTGTACCAGCATAAATATTCTTTTTTTCCATAAAATAAACTCCTTTATTTTTATATTTTTATTGATATAAGTTTATCGCAAATGATATAATATATATTATTTGCTAATCATAGTAAATATTATCATTATAAATAACACAAGTCAATCTTCCTTTCAAAAAACTTTAATAAAAACCGAAGGAAAATTTAAAACAAACGGAGGAATAAAATGCAAATTACTTCTTTAATTGAAAATACTACAACAAACAGCAATTTTCTAGTAGAACATGGTTTATCTCTTTACATAGAAACAAAACAACATAAAATTTTATTCGATATGGGACAATCTAATCTATTTATAGAAAACGCAAAAAAACTTCATATTAATATGGAGGATATTGATATTGCTATCCTTTCTCATGGACACTATGACCATGGTGGTGGACTAGAAGCATTCTTAAACATAAATAAAAAAGCTCCTATCTATATCAATTGTTATGCTTTTGAACCTCATTATAATGGAACAAATAAATATATAGGTCTTGATACTTCTCTTTCAGATAACAACAGAATTATATTTACAGATAATATCACTACAATTACACCAGGTCTTACTTTATATTCTTGTAATAATAAAAACAGAAATCATAATCTTGGTAGTTTTGGATTAACTGTACAAAAAAACAATGAATTTTTCCCTGATAATTTTCTGCATGAACAATATTTACTTATAGAAGAAGAAAATAAAAAAATACTTTTTAGTGGTTGCTCTCATAAAGGTATTTTAGATATTACCGAATGGTTTCAACCAAATGTTTTAATCGGAGGATTTCACTTTTCCAAACTTCCATTAAATGACACGCTTCGTAACTATGCCAACTTCTTAAATCAATTTGACACAGATTTTTATACTTGTCACTGCACTGGTATCGAACAATTTGAATTTATGAAACAATCTATGAATCGTTTATTTTATTTATCTACAGGACAAACAATCTACCTATAGACAAAAAACATCTCATGCATAAAGAAATTTTTAATTCTTTTAGCATGAGATATTTTTATTTGCTTAAAACATCGCCTCTAATTTTCTAGCACATTGTGCCATTTCCATTACTCTATTAAAAACATCTTCTGTATTACTTCCATCACAATGTCTATCTGCTTCTAAAGTAAGATATCCTGCATAACCTATCTCTTTCAAAGCATCTACTACAGCTCCAAAATCAATATTCATCGTAAATGGCAATTGATGACTATCATAATGACAATCATTATCATGAATATGTAATGCTTGTAAATGAGAACCTAATGCACGTATCATGTTAGGTGCTGATGTATGAAGTCCTCTCATCTCGGCATGACCAATATCTAAACAAGCAACAAAAACATCATTTGGCAATAAATCTAAATGTGCTTTAAAATCTTCATGATGAGAACATGCAGCCTTTTTAGCCTTGAATTCCGGTGTTCCCCATCCATCACAGTTCCACATATTTTCTAAACCAATTTTTACATTTGCTTTACGAGCAAAAGGCTCTAATTTTTTATATAATTT